>CBIHPZ010000660.1:0-2843 GCA_966211865.1 uncultured Aquabacterium sp. | reverse complement strand
GCGCCGAGGAAGCCCACGCCGGTGACGATGCCCTGGATCACGCGGCTCATGTCCGCCACGTCCATGCCGCCTTGCTGCGGCACCAGCACGAACAGCGCCGCGCCCATGGCCACGAGCATGTGCGTGCGCACGCCGGCGGCCTTGCCGTGGCGCTCGCGTTCGTAGCCCAGCACGCCGCCGAGCAGCGCGGCCATCAGCAGGCGCACCAGGATGCGCGTCGCCTGCGCCAGGTCGGGCAGGTCCGAGAACTCCGATCGCAGGGTTTGCAGCACGGCATCCAGCACGCCAGGCTCCTAGGGCTTTCCGCCCACCCCAGCGATCGGCGTGCCCGGCCGCTCAGGTACGTCGATTGCCGCCGCGGCCACATGGCCACCCATCCCGGCGACGTCCGCATCGGCATCTCAGGCTGGCGCTACGAGCCTTGGCGCGGCATCTTCTACCCACCCAAGCTGCCGCAGGCGAAGGAGCTGGCCTTCGCCTCGCGCATGCTGCCGACGATCGAGATCAACGGCAGCTTCTATTCGCTGCAGCGGCCCGAGTACTACGCGCAGTGGCACGACGAGACGCCCGAGGGCTTTGTCTTCGCGGTGAAGGGGCCGAAGTACATCACGCACTTCAAACGCCTGAAAGACGTGGCCACGCCGCTGGCCAACTTCTTCGCCTCCGGTGTCTTCGAACTGCGCGAGAAGCTGGGCCCCATCCTGTGGCAGTTTCCGCCCCAGCTGCCCTTCATCGCCGACCGCTTCGACGCGTTCTTCGCCATGCTGCCGCGCGACACCGACGCCGCCGAGGCCCTGGCCCGGCAGCATGACGAGCGCCTGGAAGGCCGCGCGGCGCTGCAGGCGCACCATGCGCAGCCGCTGCGCCATGCGGTGGAGATCCGCCACCCGAGCTTCGTCGATCCGGCCTTCGTCGCGCTGCTGCGCCGCCACCGCATCGCGCTGGTGGTGGCGGACACGGCGGGCCGCTGGCCGCTGCTGGAAGACCTGACCAGCGACTTCGTCTACGTGCGGCTGCACGGTGACAAGGAGCTGTACGCCAGCGGTTACAGCGACGAGGCGCTGGACCGCTGGGCCGCGCGCATCGACGCCTGGCGCCACGGCCGGCAGGTGGACGATGCGCGGCTGGCGACGAAGCGCGGGGCGGCCAAGCGGCCCCGGCGCGACGTGTACGTCTATTTCGACAACGACGTGAAGGTGCACGCGCCCTATGACGCGGCGCACCTGGCGCAGCGGCTGGGGCTGCCGACCGGCCTGGATGCGGCAGACCAGTTCGTTCCGCCGGCCGGTTTGGCGGCGCCGCGGGCCCGGGCCACCGGATTCGGCGTGGGCCAGCGTCCGCGCGCCTAACGGGCGTATGGCGCGGCCAGGGTCGGCGCCCAGGCGGATCGGCCCGGTTGATTGAACGGGGCGATTCGGCCGGTGAATGGACCGGCCCGGATTGGCCCGGTTGATTGGCCTGTCGATTGGCCTGGTCGATCGGGATGGTTGAGCGGCAGCTTCAGCAGGCGCGCGCCGCCATGATGGCGGCCAGGCGCGCGTGCCGTCAGGACCCGATGACCTGCGGGCCGCTGCCCGCCGTGGCCAGCAGGTGGCGCACCTGCTGGGCCAGCGAGCCGAAGAGCAGGCCGGAGCGGCTGCCGGCCGCGTCCTGGCCGAAGACGATGCGGTCGCAGCCCAGTTCGCGCGCGGCGGCCACGATGGTGGGCGCGCTGCGGCCGATGCGCACGGTGCTGGTGTGCGGCACGCCGGCCGCGTCCAGCTGGCTGCGCGCGTCGGCCAGTTCGTCCAGGCCGTTGGCCTCCTGCATCGCGTGCAGTTCGCCGGGGGCGAAGCACATGGCCACGTGCTGGGTCACGCGCGGCTGCACGCGCAGCAGCCGCGCCGTGACGGGCTCTTCCCGGCCCAGCTGCACCACCTGGGCGATGGCCGAGCGGGTGCGGTCCGGCCGGGTCGGGTCGATGGGGACCAGGATGTTCTTCATCGCGGTCACCCCATCGGTCAGGCGGCCGCCGTTTCGGCGTCCGGCTGCGCCTGGCGGCTCATCAGGTACTTGCCCACCGCCACCACCAACACCGCACCCACCGCCGGCACGATGTAGTGCAGCGCGTGGTGCTGCGCGGTCCAGCCGACGATGGACGGATCGCTGACGGCCATTTCACCGGCCACCCAGCCCAGCAGCGCGGCGCCCAGCGTGATGATGATCGGGAACCGGGTCATCAGCTTCAGGATGATGGCGCTGCCGAAGATGATCAGCGGGATGCTGATGACCAGGCCCACCACCAGCAGCGGCACGTTGCCCTTGGCGGCGGCGGCCACGCCGATGACGTTGTCCAGGCTCATCACCAGGTCGGCCATCACGATGGTGCGGATGGCGGCGGCCAGGTTGGAGTGGCCTTCCAGCTCTTCCTCGCCGTCACCGCCCTTGAGCAGGCCGATGCCGATCCACAGCAGCAGCGCCGCGCCCGCCAGCTTGAGGTACGGCAGGTTCAGCAGGTACACCGCGAAGAAGGTCAGCACGATCCGCAGCACGATGGCACCCACGCTGCCGAACAGGATGGCCTTGCGCTGCTGGCTCGGCGGCAGCGACCGCGAGGCCATGGCGATCACCACCGCGTTGTCGCCGCTCAGGACGATGTTGATCAGGATGATCTGGGACAGTGCGATCCAGAACTCCGGCGTCATCAGAAATGCCATGGAATGTGTCTCCTTGCGTTTGCACAAGGGACCCCGGCGCGCCGCGGTCCCGCTGCCGCGAAGGCTACGCACCGGCGCTGTCAGCTCTCTGCCGCCGGGCTGACAGCCGGATTTCCGCAAGCTGTCAGCCAGCTGACAGCGCGGCGC
>CBIHPZ010000659.1:0-2844 GCA_966211865.1 uncultured Aquabacterium sp. | reverse complement strand
CGAACGACGGTGGGGCGGGCCCGAGCGACGGACGCAGCCGGGCGGCACGCGGCGAGCCCCCGGCCCGTTGCTCTGTGCCCTGCCGCGCGCCTGCGCGTGCTGGCGCTCGGCGCAGGGTTCCTTCCGCCCCGCCAGCGCGATGGCGCGGCGCCGCCGGGCCGCGCGGGAGCACCGGCCGGGCCCTGGTGCGGGCCGGCCGGGTGCGGTTCAGACGCCCTGGCGCTGCAGCGGTGCGGCCAGGGCGGCGCGCAACACCTCGGCGCTGTCCTTCAGGTGCACGCGCGCCGCTTCGCTCAGGCCGGGGCGCTTTGCCGCGGCCTCCAGTTTCGGCAGCAGCCCGGCGGCCTGCACGCGGACCAGGCCGCGCGCGTCCGCCCGCGCGCCGAAGCTGGGGCGCAGCAAGGTGGCCGCCAGGCGGTTCAGGTGCTCGCGCTGCAGCTCGCGCCGGGGCGCGGGAATGTCGCCGCGGCCGGCCAGCTCGCTCCACACCTCGGATTCCAGGCGGCTGTAGAGCTCGGTCAGGCTCAGGGCATCACCCGGCCGCTGCACCTTGGCCTCGCTGTCGAGCAGGCGGGCGGCCAGCGTGTCGCTCATCAGCTGGGCCAGCATGGCGCGGCGCATCTCGTGCACCGCCTGCGCCAGCGGGTAGTCGGTGGGCACGTCGTCCTCGCCGAACAGCACCGCGTCGCCGCGCTCCAGGTAGTCCGGCGCCAGGCGGCGCTGCAGCGCGGGCGACACCACCAGGCTGTCGGCCGCCAGCACGTTGCTGGCCAGCAGGTCCAGCGCAGCGCGCTGCTGCGGCGCCGGCACCGGCTGCAGCGGGTCGCGGCCGCTGTTCGGGAAGTCGCGCAGCGTGCGCACGCCGCCGATCTGGCGCATCAGGCTGCCGGCGGCGCGGCCGGCGTCCAGCACCGCGAAGCGCAGCGCCCGGCGCAGCGCGCCGTAGTCCTCGTCGGGCGAGAGCTGGCGCGTCTCCTGGCGGCGGAACAGGTCGCGCGCGATGTCGAAACGCTTGCGCGCAAAGGCCACGGGGTCGTTGCCCAGGTCGGACTGCAGCGAGTCGGGGTCGATGCCGAAGAAGTTGTCCTCGTCGGTGCCGAAGGCCAGCTCGGGTTCGGCGCTGCGGGCCGCGATGCGCTTGAGTTCGGCCGTCTCCTGGCCCGCGGGCAAGGGCTTGTAGGCGTACTCGATGGCCCAGTAGTCGTACGGCCCCAGCGTGGTCTGGAAGGGCGCCACCCGCGGGGCGCCCGGGCGCTGCAGGTTGATGGCGGCGTACTCCATCACCGAGCCGGTCAGCGCATGGGTGCGGGTGAACTCGGGGTCGGACAGCTGGGCGTCGGTGTAGGCCTTGGAGGCGCGGAAGTTGTGGCGCAGGCCCAGCGTGTGGCCCACCTCGTGCATCGTCACGTCCTTCAGGTAGGCCAGCACGAAGGCCTCGGCCTCGGGGCTGTCGGGCTCCAGCTCGCCCTGCGCGGCCAGCACGTCCAGGCCGTAGGCCAGTTGCTCGGCGCCGGAGGCGGCGTGGTCGCACTGCAGGGCGTCGTGCTGCTGCAGGCTGCCGCCGGCCACCGCCTGCGCGGCGCTGGGCGAGCCCACCTGCAGCAGTTCCGCCCAGGCCGCCGCGCGCCCGCCGGCGTCACCGCCGAAGATGCGCGAGCGGTAGCTGCGCACGTTGCGCGACGAGAGGCTCTCGAACGCGATGTCGGCGTCCAGGATCTCGCCCGAGCGCGGGTCGACGTGGCGCGGGCCGATGGCGCCGAACTGCGGGCTGGCGTTGACCATCCAGCGCACCGAGGCGATGCCGAAGTCCAGCGTGTCGAAGTCGGCGTCGTCCGGCTGCACCTTCACCACCACCGCGTTCTTGAAGCCGATGCGCTCGAAGGCCTTGTTCCATTCCAGGATGCCTTCGGTGATGGCGCCGCGGTACTTCACCGGCACCGTGCGGTCGATCCAGTAGGTGATGGGCTTCACCGGCTCCGACAGCTCCGCCGCCGGGTCCTTCTTCTCCAGGCGCCAGCGCGCCACGTGGCGCAGCTTCGGCGTGCGGGCCAGGTCGTCGCCGAAGTCCTGCTGCAGGTGCACGAAGTGGCCGATGCGCGGGTCGGCCGCGCGCGCCGGCATCGGCTGCTCGGGCAGCTTGGCCAGCGAGTAGTGCAGGTTGACGAACATGCTGCGCGCATCCGGCAGCGTGCGCGGAACCGATGGCGCCGGCACGTTGGGCGGCGCGCCCGGCGTGGGCGAAGCCAGCGCGCCGGTGGCGTAGTGGTTCATCACCTCCAGCACCAGCATGTCGGCGGTGCCGCGCACCTTCGTGATCGCCGAATTGCGGCCGTCCAGCCCGTAGCCCTGGCGGTAGCTGCGCTGCAGCGCCGGGGCAATGCCCACCATGTCGTTGACGAAGAGCGCGCTGGCGTCCACCAGCACCGTCTTGCGTTCCGGGTGCGGCTGGCTGGCCACCGGCGTGCTCGACAGCAGGCTGGGCGAGTACGACGCCGCGACCGCCCGGCCTTCCGGCGTGCCCCCCTTGCCGATGAAGGCGGTGTTGACCGCCAGCATCTGCACCAGGTTGTGCACGCGGCGGAACTCGATGACCTGCGGCCGCGCCATCAGGCCGCCGAAGATGCCGGCCTCGCCGATGCCGGTGGCGAGCTTGGGGCTGAGGAAGAAGGGCTGGTTCAGGTCGGACGGCTTCAGCTCGATCCAGACCTTCTCGTCCTTGCGCCAGGCGGTGAAGAGGCCGTCGACCTTGGTGGCGTCTTTCACCACCAGCGCGAACGCGGGCGGCTGGCCCGCGGCCGGCGCGGCCGCGGGTGGCGCCGCCGCCACGCCGGAGGCGGCTGCTGC
>CBIHPZ010000658.1:0-2847 GCA_966211865.1 uncultured Aquabacterium sp. | reverse complement strand
GCGGGCTACACCGCCGTCATCAGCCACCGCTCGGGCGAGACCGAAGACTCCACCATCTCGGACATCGCGGTCGGCACCAACGCAGGCCAGATCAAGACCGGTTCGCTCAGCCGCTCGGACCGCATGGCCAAGTACAACCAGCTGCTGCGCATCGAGGAAGACCTGGGCGACATCGCCGTCTACCCGGGCCGCGGCGCGTTCTACAACCTGCGCTAAACCGCAAAACCGCTGGCCATGCGCCTCGTCACGCTCGCGCTGCTGCTGCTGCTGGCCCTCGTGCAGGGCGAGCTGTGGCTGGGCTCGGGCGGTGCTCCCTACGCGCGCCGGCTGCAAGGCCAGCTGGACGCGCATTTGAAGCAGAACGAGGCGCAGCGCCAGCGCAACCAGCGCCTGCAGGCCGAGGTGGACGACCTGCGCGAAGGCCTGGAGATGGTGGAAGACCGTGCCCGCAGCGAGCTGGGCATGGTCAAGCCGGACGAGATCTTCGTCCAGGTCACGCGGCACTGAACACCTCTTTCCGCGCGTGAACGAGCTGCTCGCGGCCGCCGCGCCCCTCATCGACCCGCTGTTCCGCGAAGCCTTCACCCTGTGGGGCAGCCCGGCCACCTGGCTGGAGATCGTCGCCGTCGTGCTCGGCATCTGGATGGTGGTCTGCAACATGCGGGTCAACGCCCTGGCGTGGCCGCTGGCCATGCTCAGCTCGGCGCTGTACCTGCTGCTCTTCGCGCGCAGCCGCCTGTATGGCGAGGCCGCGCTGCAACTGGTCTTCATCGCCGTGGCCGGCTGGGGCTGGTGGCAGTGGCTGCGCGGCACCGGCGACCAGGGCGAGCCCTTGCGGGTGCACCTGCTGTCCGCCACGCAGCGCTGGCAACTGGCCGCGCTGACCGTGGCCCTGTGGCCGCTGCTGGGCCTGCTGCTCAGCCGCAGCACCGACACGGACGTGCCCTACCTCGACGCGCTGCCCACCGTCGGCAGCCTCGTCGGGCAGTTCCTGCTGGGCCGCAAGCTGGTCGAGAACTGGCCGACCTGGGTCGCGGTGAATGCCGTCAGCATCGGCCTCTTCGTCTACAAGGGCCTGTGGCTCACGGTGGCGCTGTACGCCGTCTTCCTGTTGATGGCAGTGGCCGGCTGGCGCACATGGCAAGGCCTGGCCGCCACGCATTCGCGTTAGCAGCGCGATGGACAGCATCCGCCACACCATCGAGAAGTCCACCTGGGGCCGGCTGCTCACGCCCGAGGAATTCGACCGCGTCGTCGCCACCACCAGCGAGCGCAACGTGCCCGCCCAAGGCTACGCCGCCCGCATGGGCGAACCGGCCACGCACTGGATCGGCCTGGTGGAAGGCCTCCTGAAGATGTCCGTCACCTCGGCCGACGGCCGCGTGTCCACGCTGTCTGGCGTCACCACCGCCGCCTGGTTCGGCGAGGGCTCGCTGATCAAGCGCGAGCTGCGCCGCTACGACGTCATCGCGCTGCGCCCCAGCCGCCTGGCGATGGTGCCGCTGGCCACCTTCGAATGGCTGCGCCAGCGCAGCCTGCCCTTCAACCACTACCTGCAGACGCTGCTGAACGCCCGCCTGGGCCTCTTCATCGGCATGCTGGAGTACGGCCGCCTGCTGGACGCCGACGCGCAGGTGGCCCGCTGCCTGGCCGCGCTCTTCAACACCGACCTCTACCCCGAGCCACCCCCCTTCGTCGACCTGCGCCAGGGCGAGATCGGCCTCCTGTGCGGCCTGTCCCGCCAGCGCGTGAACCTGGCGCTGCGGCGCCTGAGCGACGCCGGCCTGGTGGAACTGCATGCCCGCGGCCTGACGGTGCTGGACGTCGATGGCCTGCGTCATTTCGCGTTAGGAAGCTGAGGTGGCGGCGGACGGACTGCGCATCGCGCTGCTCGGAGCCGAGAGCACCGGCAAGACCGCGCTCGCGCAGGCGCTGGCGCAGCGCATCGCGGACGACACCGGGCTGCGCACGACCTGGGTGCCGGAATACCTGCGCGAATGGTGCGACACCAGCGGCCGCACGCCGCGCATCGACGAGCAGGCCGGCATCGCCGACGAACAGGCGCGGCGCATCGATGCCGCGGCCGCCGCCCACGAGGTCGTGGTCTGCGACACCACGCCGCTGATGGTCAGCGTCTACAGCGAGTTCGTCTTCGGCGACCGCTCGCTGCATGAGCACGCACTGGCCTGGCAGCGGTGCTGCGCGCTGACGCTGGCGACCGCGCTGGACCTGCCTTGGCAGGCCGACGGACTGCAGCGCGAAGGACCCCATGTGCAGCGCCCGGTGGACGCGCTGGTGCGCGGCCTGCTGACCGGCGCCGGGCTGCCCTGGGCCAGCATCGGCGGGCTCGGCGAACGGCGGCTGGAAGCGGCGCTGGACGCGGTGACGCCGCTGCTGCGCCGCCTGCCGCAGCCGAAGCGCGGCCTCTTCACCCGCCTCGCCGCGCGCGATGCCGAGGCCGCCGCCGCACGCTGGAGCTGCGAGAACTGCGACTCGCCGGAGTGCGAACACGCGCTGCGGCGCGGCCGCCTGCCGGCCTCACCGAACGCCTGAACCCGGCGCTTGAGTCCGGCGGTTGAATCCCGCTGCAACGCCGGCGGCGGATGGGCGCCGGAAGCGCGAAATATTTCGTCCTCGCCCGTTGTGACGGCCGTCACCGCCGGTGCGGCGGCGCGCTTTCGAGAATGCGCGCATTCGAACAACGAAGGCCTGGGAACCGCGCCATGAAACACCTGATCCACGCCGCCACGCTGGCCACCGCGCTGGCCGCTTCCATCGTGCTCACCGCCTGCGGCGGCGGCGGCGACGCCGACAGCGACACGCCCACCGACCGGCTGGCGCTGGGCA
>CBIHPZ010000657.1:0-2851 GCA_966211865.1 uncultured Aquabacterium sp. | reverse complement strand
GCAGCGCACCGTAAGTCCGCCGCGGCGTGCGCGACCGGGGTGGGCACCGGTCGGCGCTGCCGCGCGCGCCAAACCGCACCGGTGACGCGACCGGTACGGTTCCATTCACCCGGGTTAGCACGTAATGCCCATTGCGCCTAACGCCACAGGCACGCGCCCCATTCAATGAATCGGGCGCGCAGGCATTCCTGTCACTGGTTGCCATAAATCTCGACTTCTACATTGCCGCGGTCCAACCACCATCCGGCAAACGGCCGGCCTGAAAGGAAGTTCGATGATGAACCGCGCATCGGCAATCGCTGCTCTACTCGCCCTGGGCGCCACCGCCGCGCACGCCGAAGTGACGCTCTACGGCAAAGTGGACGCCGGCTTCGTCCACGAAACCGGCGGCAAGGAAGGCACGGTGGACAAGCTGTCGACCGGCGTGATGCTGCCTTCGCGCCTGGGCGTGAAAGCGGCATTCGACATCGGCAATGGCCTGAAGGCCAAGGGCCAATTGGAAACCGGCGTCTGCGCCGATTCCAACAACAACCCCGGCGCGCCCTATTGCACCGGCGGCGGATTCATGGGCCGCAAGGCCATCCTGGCGCTGGAAGGCGCATTCGGCGAGCTGTCGCTGGGCCGCCAATACACACCGGCTTTCCTGAACCTCGACAACTTCGACCCCTTCGGCACCGGCCTGGCGGGGACGTCGACGAACCTGTTCGGATACGCGGGCCTGCGCGCCAACAATTCGGTCGTCTATTCCACGCCCGGCATCGGCGGCTTCTCGTCGTCGCTGCTGTACGCCTTCGGCGAAACGCCGGGCCACCGCAGCGCCAACCGCAAGATCGGCGCATCGGTGGGCTACGAGGCCGGCCCCCTCGCCATCGGCGCGGCGCACAACGAAGCGCGCGACGCCGCCGGTGCCAAGACCAAGGACAGCAACATCGGCGCCAGCTACGACTTCGGCCCGGTCAAGCTCAACGGCCTCTACCAGCATTCCACCGGCAAGAACGTGTACCTCGTGGGTGGCACGGCGCCCCTGGGCGGCGGCACGCTGATGGCCAGCTACATCCGCCTGGACGACCGCAGCGGCGCCGGCAATGACGCCAGCCAGGTCGGCGTGGGCTATTCGCGGCCGCTGAACAAGGTGCTGACCGCCTACGTGGCCTACGCCCACATCACCAACAAGCGGCACGCCGCCTACACCGTGGGCAATGGCACCGACGACGGCAGCGGCGACGGCGCGTTCAACCTGGGCTTCGTGCTGTCGTTCTGAAACGCCGCGGCTTCCACGCTGCAAGGTGCCACGGCGGGGCGACCCGCCAGGGGCGAGAGCTTGGCCGCCGCGAGGCGGCCTTTTTTCATGGGGCCGCGTCGGCTCGACAAGAGCACTGCCCGCTTGCTATCGTGCCCGGCACGCCCGGTCAGCGGCACGGCCCGATGAGCGGCTCCGCCCGGTGAGCCGCACGGCCAGCGCGGGCCGCGCCTTCGTGCCCGGAGTTCCAGCCCAGCTTATGTTCCAGATCGATCCGACCTCAGACCGCTCGCTCGTGACGCAGATCGTCGCCGGCGTCACCCGCCTGGTGGAGGAGCAGACGCTGCGGCCCGGCATGAAGATGCCGTCCATCCGTCAGTTCGCGAACACCCACCGCGTGAGCTTGTTCACGGTCGTGGAGGCCTACGACCGCCTGGTGGCGCAGGGCGTGCTGGTGTCGCGGCCCAGTGCCGGCTTCTTCGTGCGCCGGCGCTCGGTGACGCAGGGCGAAGAAGCGGCCGCACGCAGCTTCCAGTTCGACGGCACCTGGTACCTGCGCGGGCTCTTTGAAAGCCATTCGCTGGAGATGCGCCCCGGCTGCGGCTGGCTGCCCAGCGGCTGGCTCTTCAACGACGGCCTGCAGCGCGGCCTGCGGCGCCTGGCCAGCTCCTTGAAGCCCACGCCCGGCTACGGCGACCCCAAGGGCCATGCGCCGCTGCGGCGCCTGGTCAGCCAATCGCTGGTGAACCGCGAGATCGCGGCCGGCGAAGAGCAGGTGCTCCTGACGCAGGGCTCCAGCCAGGCGATGGAGCTGGTGGCGCGGCGCCTGGTGCGCCCCGGCGACGTGGTGCTGGTGGACGAGCCGGGCTACCCCAACCTCTTCTACGTGCTGCGCTTCATCGGCGCCACGCTGGTGGGCGTGCCCCGCACGCCGGAAGGCTACGACTTTGCCGCGCTGGAGCAGCTGATGGCCACCCACCGGCCCAAGCTGATGTTCACCCAGCCGCGCCTGCACAGCCCCACCGGCTCCAGCGCGCAGTCGGGGCACCTGCACAAGCTGCTGCAGGTGGCCGAGCGCCACGACCTGCTGATCGTGGAGAACGACCTCTATGCCGAGATCGACCCCGAGCAGCGCCCCTCGCTGGCCAGCCTGGACCAGATCTCGCGCGTGGTGCACATCGGCGGCTTTTCCAAGACCATATCGCCCAATTTACGCGTGGGCTTCCTGGTGGGTCCGGCCGACCTGGTGGACGACCTGGCGCGCCTGAAGATGATGGGCGGCCTCACCACCTCCGACTTCTCCGAGCGCATCGCGCTGGAAGCCGCCACCGACGCGCGCTGGCGCCGCCACCTGAAGACGGTGAAGGACCGCCTCACCGCCGAGCATGAACGCGTGGCCGCCCGCCTGCTGGAGCTGGGCTTCGAGCTGTTCTGCGAGGCCAAGAGCGGCCTCTTCCTGTGGGCCCGGCATCCCGACTGCGCCGATTCCAGCGCGCTGTCGCGCCGCGCGGCGCAGCACGGCATCCTGATGGGCCCGGGCCACCTCTTCTCCCCGCAGGAGGCCCCCAGCGCCTGGCTGCGCTTCAACGTCGCCTTCTGCGACGACGAGCG
>CBIHPZ010000656.1:0-2852 GCA_966211865.1 uncultured Aquabacterium sp. | reverse complement strand
TGCACCTGGGCGCGGTCGCCCACGTCGGCCTCCACCGCGATGGCGTCGCCGCCGCGCGCGCTGATCTGCGCCGCGATCTCGTCCAGGGTCTGCCGGCTGCGGGCCGCCAGCACCAGCGAAACACCCCGTTCCGCCGCGGCCAACGCCGTGGCCAGGCCGATGCCGCTGGAGGCGCCGGTGATCACCATCACCTGCTGGTCCAGCGGCTTGAGCTTGATGTCCATCACGATCTCCTCGGGTTCACAGCTCGCGGCCGCGGCGCGCCGACGAGCGCTTCCACGCCCAGTAGCCCAGCCCCGCCACCGCGGCCAGCACCAGCGCCTTCTTCGCCGCGCCGCGCGGGTTGTGCCGCAGCTCCGCCGGGCCGCCCATTTCGCGGTATAGGTTCGGCACGTGGCCACGCGCCAGGTCGGAGGCAATGCCTTCCACCATGTCCACCCGGTCGGCGAACAGCAGCATCAGCCAATGGCGCAGGTCGCTTTCGCTGTAGCGGAAGGCGCGGCGCCGCAGCAGGCCGCTGATGCCGCGCGGCGGGCAGGTGGTGCCGAACACCGGGGTCAGCCCCGGCCGTTCGATCGAATGGAAGACGCGCGGGTCTTCCGGCTGGCGCGGCAGCGGCGTCACCGGCTCCACGTCCAGCCGCGGCGGCCGCTCCATCGGGTAGCCCGGGCGGTTGGCGTGGTCCAGGTCGGCACCCCAGCCGTCGATCTGCGGGGTGGGTGTCTTGGCGTGGGGGTGGCGCGTGCCGGGCTCGCCCAGCTTGTCCTTGATCGGGGTGTCCATGGGCATTCCCTTCCATTCAGTGCACGATGCCCGGCGGGATCAGCACGGTCTTGATGCAGTGGTCCAGCTTGCTGGAGAAGATGTGGTACGCGTCGGCCACCTCTTCCAGCGGCACGCGGTGGGTGATGACCTCGCTCGGTTTCACCCGCCCGGCCTCGATGTGCTCGATCAGCCGCGGCAGGTGGCGCTTCACGTTGGCCTGGTTCATGCGCAAGGTCAGCCCCTTGTTCACCGCATTGCCGATCGGCACCGCATTGAAGGTGGGGCCGTACACGCCCACGATGGACACGCGCCCGCCCTTGCGGACCGAATTGATGCACCAGTGCAGCACGGTGGCCGAGCCGCCCTGCAGCTTCAGCTTCACGCCGGTCAGGTGCTGCAGCGCATTGCCGGTGGCCTCGGCGCCCACCGCGTCGATGCACACGTCGGGCCCCAGGCCGTCGGTCATGCTTTTCAAATGCACGGCCATGTCCTGCACGCGGCGGAAATCCACCGTCTCGCATTGGGCAAAACGTTCGACGAAATCGAGCCGGTAATCGAGGCAATCGACCACGATGACCCGCCCCGCGCCCAGCAGCCAGGCCGACTTGGCGGCAAAGATGCCCACCGGGCCGGCGCCAAAGACCACCACGGTGTCGCCTTGCTCGATGTCGCCCATTTCAGCGGCCTGGTAGCCGGTGGGAAAGGCATCGGTCAGCAATACCGCGTCATCCAGCGTCAGCGTGTCGGGAATCACGGTGGGACCCAGGTCGGCCATGGGCACGCGCACGTATTGCGCCTGGCCGCCGGCATAGCCGCCGGTGGTGTGGCTGTAGCCATAGATGCCGCCCACCGCAGTGGCTTCGGGGTTCACGTCGTGGCAATTGCTGAACAGCTCCTTCCGGCAAAAGAAGCAGGTGCCGCAGAAGATGTTGAAGGGCACCAGCACGCGGTCATTCACCTTCAGCTTGCGCACGTCGGGGCCGGTTTCCACCACGCGGCCGACGAACTCATGGCCGAAGGTGGTGCCCACCCGCGTGTCCGGCACCAGGCCGTGGTACAGGTGCAGGTCCGACCCGCAGATGCACGACCGCATCACCTGCACGATGGCGTCGCCGGGGTGCTCGATTTCGGGCTCGGGTTTCTGGCTGGCCCTGACCCGGTACGGGCCGCGGTAATCCATGGCAAGCATGTCGGGATCCTCTGCTGATCGTTCGGGGGTCCCGAATGGGGCAATGGGCGAGCCTGAATGGGGCGGTATGGCTTTCCGTTTCAATGGCTGGACGTGAGCCCGTGGCGGGTGTTCCTTCGCGGGCCCTTCATTTGCCCGCGGCGTTCAACGCGGCCGGAAGGAAGCCAGATGCAACCCGCAACACCAGGCGCCCCAGGCAACCCCTCGACGAACGAGGCGGGAAGCTGGCTGCAGGAAGCGCTGACGCTGACGCGCGACTTCGCGGTCGTCCGGCTGGCGCTGGACGGCCGCATCGTGGGCTGGCACGGCGCGGCGCGGCTGCTGTTCGGCCACGAGGAGCAGGACATGCTCGGCCAGCCCTTCGCGGTGCTGTTCACGCCGGAAGACCGCGACCAGGGCATTCCACGGCTGGAGCTGGACGTGGCCCTGAATTCAGCGCGCTCGGAAGACGACCGCTGGCACCTGCGCAAGGACGGCAGCCGCTTCTGGGCCAGCGGCCTGCTCAACACCCTGCTGCGGGAGGACGGCCGCCCGGAAGGCTTCGTGAAGGTGCTGCGCGACCGCACCGACCTGCGCACCCGCTACCTGACGATGCAGAACCGCATCGACGGCCTGGTGCGGCAGGCGGCGGCGCGCGACACGGCGCTGATGACGCTGGTGCACGAGCTGCGCAATCCGCTGTCGCCGCTGTCCGGCGCGGTGGAGCTGCTGCGCCACCAGCCATCGCCGCAGATGCTGGAGGACATCGCCGGCATGGTCGAGCGCCAGGTGGCGGTGATGGCCGGGCTGCTGGACGGCGCCCGGCCGGCGCCCGAGCCGGACACGGACATTCCGCGTTATGAACTGCTGGTGCTGCAGCAGGCGCTGAAGCCGCTGATCGACGGCTTCGCGCCGCAGG
>CBIHPZ010000655.1:0-2859 GCA_966211865.1 uncultured Aquabacterium sp. | reverse complement strand
GCGTGCCCAGCTGCTGCAGCACGCCGCCCTTCATCACCGCGATGCGGGTGGCCAGGGTCATCGCCTCGATCTGGTCGTGGGTGACGTAGACGATGGTGGCGTTCAGCCGCTGGTGCAGCTTCTTGATCTCGGTGCGCATGTCCACGCGCAATTGCGCGTCCAGGTTCGACAGCGGTTCGTCGAACAGGTACAGCTGCGGCTCGCGCGCCAGCGCGCGGCCGATGGCCACCCGCTGCCGCTGCCCGCCCGAGAGCTGCCGCGGCTTGCGTTCCAGCAAATGCTCGATCTGCAGCAGCCGCGCCACCGACTGCACGCGCTCGCGCCGCTTCGCCTTGTCCACCTTGCGCATTTCCAGCGGGAATTCGATGTTCTTCGCCACCGTCATGTTCGGGTACAGCGCATACGACTGGAACACCATCGAGATGTTGCGCTCGGCCGGCGGCACCTGCGTGATGTCGCGGCCCTGCAGGCGCAGCGCCCCGCCGCTGGGGTCTTCCAGCCCCGCGATGATGTTCATCAGCGTGCTCTTGCCGCAGCCCGAGGGGCCCACCAGCACCAGGAACTCGCCGTCCTGCAGCGCGATGGAGATGTCGTGCAGGATCTGCACCGGCCCGAAGGCCTTCTTGACGTTGATGAGGTCGAGGGATGCCATGTCCAGTTTTCCTAACCCTTGACGGAGCCGGCCATCAAGCCGCGCACGAAATACTTGCCGGAGAGCAGGTAGACGATCAGCGTCGGCAAGGCGGCGATGAAGGCGCCGGCGAAATGCACGTTGTATTCCTTGACGCCGGTGCTGCTGTTCACCAGGTTGTTCAGCGCCACCGTCAGCGGGTAGGAGCTGAAGTCGCTGAACGAGGCGCCGAAGAGGAACTCGTTCCAGATGTTGGTGAACTGCCAGATCACGGTGACCACGATGATGGGCGAGCTGTTGGGCAGCAGGATGCGCCACAGCACGCCGAAAAAGCCGGCGCCGTCCATGCGCGCCGAGCGGATCAGCTCGCCCGGGAAGGCCGCGTAGTAGTTGCGGAAGAACAGCGTCGTGAAGCCGATGCCGTAGACCACGTTGACGAACACCAGCCCCTTCACCGTGCCGGCGATGCCCAGCAGGCCCAGGGTCTTGGCCATCGGGATCAGCACGATCTGGTACGGGATGAAGACCGAGAACAGCATGGCCGCGAACAGCAGCTGCGCGCCGCGGAAACGGTACTGCGTGAGGATGTAGCCGTTCAGCGCGCCGATGAGGGTGGAGATCACCACCGCCGGCACCACCAGCAGGAAGGAGTTGATGAAGTAGGGCTTCAGTCCCGTGGGCTGCACGCCGATCTGCGCGGTGCTCCAGGCGGTGAACCAGGGCTCGAAGGTCCAGGCCACCGGCAGCGCCATCAGGTTGCCGCCGCGGATCTCGTCCAGCGGCTTGAACGAGTTGACGACCATCACGTACACCGGCAGCAGGAACACCAGCGCCATGCCCAGCAGGGCCAGGTACAGCGCGATGCGGCCCAGGCTGAAGCGCGCGGCGGGTCCGGCGGCGGCGTGCAGGTGAGGCATGGTGGCGGAAGCGGTGCTAGCCATGGCGGGCCTGCCTCATCTCGCGGCGCAGGTAGGGCAGCACGACGATGCCGATGGCCAGCAGCATCAGCACGGAGCTGGCCGCGCCCACCGCCATCTCGTTGCGGGTGAAGGTGTACTGGTACATGAAGACGGAAGGCAACCAGGTGGAGCGGCCGGGGCCGCCGTTGGTGAGCGCGATGACGAGGTCGTAGGACTTGACCGCCATGTGCGCCAGGATGACAAAGGCCGAGACGAACACCGGCCCCAGCTGCGGCAGGATGATGCGCAGGTAGATCTGCCAGGTCTTGGCGCCATCCACGCGGGCGGCGTTCACCTGCTCCGCATCCACGCCGCGCAGGCCGGCCAGGAACATCGCCATCACGAAGCCGGCGGTCTGCCACACGGCGGCGATGACGACGCAATAAATCGCCATGTCCCCGTCCTTGATCCAGCCGAAGCTGAAAGCTTCCCAGCCCAGCGTTCGCACTGTGCGCTCCAGGCCCACGCCGGGGTCCAGCAGCCACTTCCAGGCCGTGCCGGTGACGATGAAGGACAGCGCCATCGGGTACAGGAAGATTGAACGGAAGCTGCCTTCGGCGCGGATCTTCTGGTCCACCAGCACCGCCAGCCCCAGGCCCAGGGCCAGGGCACCGGCGATGTAGAGGCCGGCGAAGACCCACAGGTTGGACAGCGCCACCGACCAGTTCTCCAGCCCCAGCAGGCGCCGGTAGGCGGCGACGCCGGCCAGGTCGTACTGCGGCATCATGGTCGACGTGGTGAGCGACAGGTAGAACGTGAACACGATGTACCCGTACACGCACACCGCCACCAGCAGCGCGCTGGGCGTGATCAGGATCCTGGGAAGCAGGCCGGCGTTCACGTTCAGTTCCTCGCGGCTTCCACCATCGCGGCCAGGGCCTTCCGGTCGTCCAGCTGGCCGTTGAAATGGCGCGTTATCACGTCGTAGAACGCGTTCTTCACCGCGGTGGGCGACGCATGGCCATGCGCCAGCGAACCCACCAGCGTGTTGCTGCGCGACGCCGCGGCCAGCTCCTTCATCGCCCGCTGGCCGCAGGCGTCGAAGCCGGTGTCGGGCACGTCGCTGCGCGCCGGCACCGAGCCCTTCAGCTTGTTGAAGGCCGCCTGCACCGACGGGTCCAGGCTGGCCGTCACCATCGCCGCCTGCGCCGGCGCGCGGGCCGCGTCCACCTTGAACATGGCGAACTGGTTCGACAGGAAGGACACGCTGCCCTGCGTGCCCGGCAGCGGGAAGCACAGGTAGTCGGTGCCGGGCTGCTGCTTCGCGTT
>CBIHPZ010000654.1:0-2859 GCA_966211865.1 uncultured Aquabacterium sp. | reverse complement strand
TTGTTGACCAGCGGCGGCAGCGCGATCTTGAAGGCCTGCGGGAAGGTCACGTCGACGAAGGTGTACCAGCGGTTCAAGCCCAGTGAACGCGCCGCCTCGATCTGCCCCTTGGGCACCGCCAGCAGCCCGGACCGGATGGCCTCGGCGTTGTAGGCCCCCACGTTCAGCGCCAGCGCCACGCAGGCCGCCGTGAACTCGTCCATGCGGAACAGCGGGTGGATTTCCGGCAGCGCGAAATACACGAACAGCACCTGCACCAGCAGCGGCGTGCCGCGCATCACCCAGATGTAGAAGCCGGCGATCCAGCGCAGCGGCGCGAAGCGGGATATCTTGCCCAGCGCCGCCAGCATGCCCAGGATGACGCCGATAACGCCGGAAACGATCGTCAGCTGCACCGTCACCCGCGTGCCCTCGGCGAACAGCTGCGCGTTGTTGCCGATGGGCTCCGGCGCCCACGACAGCGGGATCGGGATCAGCCACAGGATCAGCAGCATCAGCGCCGATGCCGACAGCATCGTCGCGCTGCTGCGCTGCTGGCGCGACCACCCGGCCGGCCAAAGGGAAAGCACTCGATCCACCGCGAAGCCTCTCAAACGCCATCGAAGGGGTGATTTCCCAAGCGGACGCCGCGGAACCGGCTCTGCCGGGCCGCTGGGGTCGCCCCCTCGGGGGGAGGCGGCCGCCAGGCCGCTCCGGGGGGGTCTTTATTTACAGCGAATGTCTTCCTTGAAGAACTTCTGCGAGATCTTCTCGTAGCTGCCGTCGGCCATGATGGCCGCCATCGCCTTGTTGATCTCGGCCGCCAGCGCGGTGTTGCCCTTGGCCACGGCCGGGGCGATGCGCTCGACGAACAGGAACTCGCCCATGTTCAGGCCGGAGCCGGGGTTGGCCTGCTGCGATTGCAGCGCGACGAACTTGTCCGTCACCCAGGCGTCGACACGGCCGCTGACCAGCGCGGCGCGGGCATCGGTGTCCTGCGGGAAGTTCTTGATTTCCTTGACCTTGGCCACCTTCTTGACGTTCTCCTGGTAGCTGGTGCCGGTCTGCACCGCCACCACCTTGCCGGCCAGGTCCTTGGCGCTCTTGATCGCCGCGTCCTTCGCGACGATGACGCCGCCCGAGCAGTAGTGCGGGTCGGCGAAGGTCACCGCCTTCGAGCGCTCGGGCGTGATGCCGTGCGAGGCGATCACCATGTCCCAGCGGTCCTGCTTGAGACCGGTCAGCAGCGCGTCGAAGCTCAGCGCCTTCCACTCCACCTTCACGCCCATCTTGGCGGCGATGGCCTCGGCCACCTCGATCTCGAAGCCCGCCGGCTTCTTGTTCTCGAAGAAGTTGAAGGGCGCGTACTGGCCTTCGGTGGCGACGATGATCTTGCCGTCCTTCTTGATGGCCTCGAGCGTGCGGGCCTGCGCCGGCACGGCAACCGCGCCCGCGATGGCGGCGGCAATGAGGACACGGCGGGTCAGCGAGGGCATGAACTTCATGGTGGGTTGAACCTTTCGCAACGGTCTCGATGAGGGAGGGTGAGTGAACCGGACCTCACTTGCCTAGGCAAGCGCGGGCGGCGGGATTCTAGGTTTGGGTGGCTAGCGAATGTCGCGCTTGCGCGGCTCAATGGGCGTCAAAGAAATAGCGCTTCAGCCCCGCCAGCACCATTTCCACGGCAATGGCGGTGAGCACCAGGCCCATCAGCTTCTCGATGGCGGAGACCATGGAGGAGCCCAGCCAGCGGCGGATGCGGTCGGACAACAGCAGCACGATGCCGGAGAGCGCCATGGCCAGGGTCAATGCGCCGACCCAATACAGCATGCGGTCCGGCTGGCGCGAAGCCAGCAGCAGCACGGTGGCCATGGCCGAAGGCCCGGCCAGCAGCGGCACCGCCAGTGGAAAGATCAGGGGCTCGCGCTGGGAATCGCTGGCGTACACCTCGGCGCCGCCACTGAAGATCATGCGAATGGCAATGATCAGCAGGATCACGCCGCCGGCCACTTCCAGCGAACGCTCCGACAAGCGCATCAGGTTCAGGAACCCCTGGCCGGCCAGCATGAAGGCGAGCAGCACGGCGAAGGCGATCAGCGTTTCGCGCACGGCCACGCGGGTGCGGCGCTCGGGCGCCACGCCCTTCAGCACCGAAATGAAGATCGGCAGGCTTCCAAAGGGGTCGAGCACCAGCAACAGCAGCACGAGGGCCGAGGCAAAGCTGTGGTCCATGGGCGTTCATCGTTCTCCCGCCACCGCCTGCGGCCGTGGCCTCCTCGTCCGTCCTCCGGACAACAGTGCGCGATGGTAGGCATCCCGGGACGCAAGATGCTTGCCACTTGCGACGGCCTTCGCCTCATCAGCGCAATAATCTTTCATCAACTTACGGGCAGGCATCGCGATGGCAGAGCTGGACTCCATCGATCGCAAGATCCTTTCCTTCCTGCAAGCCGATGGCCGCATGTCGAACGTGGACCTGGCGGCCCGCGTGCACCTGTCTGCCCCGCAGTGCCTGCGCCGCGTGCGTGCCCTGGAAGAACGCGGCGTCATCCGAGGCTACCGCGCCCTGGTGCACGGCGAAAGCCTGGGTTTCCAGGTGACCGCCTATGTCAGCCTCAACATCGACGGCGGCAAGTTCGACCGCGTCCGCGAGATCGAGGCCACGATCCGCAGCTTTGCGCAGATCCTGGAGTGCCACACCGTCTCGGGCGACTACGACTACCTCCTGAAGGTGGTGGCACCGGACCTGAAGTCCTTGTCGCAGTTCCTGACCGACCGCCTGATGCAGACGCCCGGCATCGCGGACGTGCGCTCGATGATCTGCATGGAAGAGGTGAAGCCGGCGGCGCCGCTGCCGGTCGATCGCTGAGCAGGCGCGGG
>CBIHPZ010000653.1:0-2868 GCA_966211865.1 uncultured Aquabacterium sp. | reverse complement strand
CATCACGCCGCCTCCGTCCCGCGCTGCAGCGTGAACTGCACGACGTCGGTGTTGCCCAGCGCGAACGCAGCTTCGCAGTAGGCCAGGTAGAAGTGCCAGGTGCGCAGGAAGCGGGTGTCGAAGCCCTGCGCCAGCACCTCGGCCTCGCGCGACAGGAAATCGACGCGCCAGCGCCGCAGCGTCTCCGCGTAGTCGGCGCCGAAATGCAGGCGCCGCTGCACCGTGAAGCCGGCACGCCGCGCTTCCGCCTCGAAGGCGCTGACGCTGGGCAGCAGGCCGCCGGGGAAGATGTACTGCTGGATGAAGTCGGTGGAGCGCACGTAACGCTCGAAAAGATCGTCCCGGATCGTGATGCTCTGGATGCACGCGCGGCCGCCGGGCTTCAGGCAGCGGCGCAGGGTGTCGAAGTAGCCGCGCCAGTATTCGCGGCCCACGGCCTCGAACATCTCGATGGAGACCACGGCGTCGAAGGCCTGGTCGCCGGGCTGGGCGCCGAGGTCGCGGTAGTCCTGCAGCCGCAGCGTGGCACGGCCGGCCAGGCCCGCTTCTTCCAGCTGCCGCGTGCCCCAGGCCAGTTGCTCGGTGGACAGCGTGACGCCGGTGACCTGCGCGCCGAACTCACCGGCCGCCATCTTCGCCAGGCTGCCCCAGCCGCAGCCGATCTCCAGCACGCGCTGGCCGGGGCCGGCGCCGGCTTCGGCCAGCGCGCGGCGCATCTTGGCGCGCTGGGCCTCCGGCAGCGGGCGCGCCAGGTCGCCTTCGAACCAGGCGCTGGAATAGCTCATGGTCTCGTCCAGCCACAGGCGGTAGAAGCCGTTGCCCAGGTCGTAGTGCGCGTGCACGTTGCGCGCGCTGCCGCGCCGCGTGTTGCGGTTCAGCGCGTGGCGCAGGCGGTGCGCCCACTGGCCCCACCAGGTGCCGTAGACCAGGCGCTCCAGCTCGCTGCGTTCGGCCAGCAGCAGGGTCAGCAGGCCGCTCAGGTCGGGGCTGTCCCACTCGCCCGCGATGTACGACTCGGCGAAGCCAATATCGCCCGAAGCGAGCGTCCGGGCGGCCATCTGCCAGTCGTTCACGCGCAGTGCGGCGCGGCGCGGGCCGTGGCCCAGGCGCTGCAGGCTGCCGTCGGGCGCCTGCAGCTCCAGCGTGCCTTGGGTGAGGCCGGACAGCAGGCGCAGCGCGCGCCGGGCCGCGGCCGGGGGGTGGGCCTGGGGCGCGGGTGCGGGGCAGGCGCTGAAGCCGGTGGTGGCGCTGGAGGCGGTGGAGTTCATCGGCTGACGAAGGTGGAAGGCGCCGGCGGGCGGCGGTGGAAGGCAACGCGCTTGGCGGCCAGCCGCAGCGCGTGCCAGTGGATGCGCAGCACCACGCCCAGCGTCATCAGCGGCGTGCCGAAGAAGGCGCGGCGGCGGGTGGCGGGCGTCAGTTCGGCCAGGGTCCCGGACTGGCAGGTCTCCAGCAGCGGGCCGCGGGCGTCGTCATGGTCGACGCGGGCGGACATCACGCTGCCGGCCGTGGGCCGCCCGCGGGAGACGCTGAAGCGGAAGCGGTAGCCGCCTTCCAGCGCGCAGAACGGGGACACGTGCAAGACCTTGGCTGCCTCCAGCTCGGCGCCGAAGGCCACGTGGGGGCCGGCCAGCAGGTAGCAGTGGCGGTCGCCGAAGGTGTTGTTGACCTCCGCCAGCACCGCGGCCAGCGTGCCGTCGGCGCGCATCGCGTACCAGAAGCTGACCGGCTTGAAGGTGTGGCCGAGCACGCGGGGCAGGGTTTGCAGCCACACCTCGCCGTCCGCGTCGACGATGCCTTCGCGCGTTAGCAGTTCGTCGAACCAGGCCAGCGCGTCGGCGCGGCCGTCGCCATGGTCGCGGTCGTGGAAGGACAGCAGCCCGAAGCGGTTGCGGCACAGCGCCGGGGCCGGCCGGTCGCGCAGCGTGCGCATCGGCAGCAGCAGGAAGTAGCCGGCGTGCATGAACTCGTGCGGCACCGGTCGATGGCGGCGGTGCCAGACATGGCCGAAGCCGATCAGGGGCGCGGCCGGCACGGCGTTCGCGGTCATGCTGCGCCGCGCCAGTCGATGGAGCCGGCCAGCAGGCCGGCGGCCACGCGCCGGCCCGAGGCCAGCCCGTCCTCGTGGAAACCGTAGCCGGCCCAGGCGCCGCAGAACCAGCTGCGGCGCCGGCCCTGCAGTTCGGGCAGGCGGCGCTGCGCGGCGATGGCGGCCTGGTCGAACACCGGGTGTGCCAGTTCGAAGCGCTGCAGCACGGTGGACTCGGCCGGCTCGCGCACCGGGTTCAGCGACACGATGACCGGCTGCTGCCACGGCAGCGGCTGCAGGCGGTTGAGCAGGTAGTGCAGGCACACGCTGCCCGCGGCGCCGGACTCGTAGTTCCACGCCGACCAGGCCGCGCGCCGCGTGGGCAGCAGCGCCGCGTCCAGGTGCAGCACCGAGCGGTTGCGCTGGTAGCGGATGGCGCCCAGCACGGCGCGTTCTTCCGGCGTGGCATCGTCGCCCAGCAGGCGCAGCGTCTGGTCGGTGTGGCCGGCGAAGACCACCTGGTCGAAATGCTCGCTGCCTTGCGCGGTGACGATGCGCGCGCCCGCCGCATCGCGCTTCACCGCCAGCACCGGCGTGGCCAGGCGCAGGTCGGGCAGCGTGCTGGTGATGCGGCGCACGTATTGCCGCGAGCCGCCGCGCACCGTGCGCCAGGGCGGCCGGCCGGCGATCTGCAGCAGGCCGTGGTTGTGGCAGAAGCGGATCAGGGTGGCCATCGGGAAGGCCAGCATCTGCTGCGTCGGGCAGGACCAGATGCAGGCCACCATCGGCAGCAGGTAGCCGTCGCGGAAGCGGGCGCTGAAGCGGTGGCGCTGCAGGAA
>CBIHPZ010000652.1:0-2868 GCA_966211865.1 uncultured Aquabacterium sp. | reverse complement strand
CAGCAGCCTCCCTCGCGATCGACCTTCAGCCGTACCAGTGGCGACCACGCTGCGCAAAATCCTGGTGCGCCAAGTGAGCGGCCATGCGCTCGATGCCCCGGCGCGCCGCCGCTTCGTCCCGCAGCGCCTCGGACACGCCGATGTCGCGCAGCAGGTGGTCGTTCAGCGCCAGCGCGTTGCGCAGGTCCATCGGCTCGACGCCGAGGGCGGCCGACCGGCGCACGCCGGCCGAGGCGCTCAGGACCCGGATGGCCCTCCCGGTGGCCCACTCCGCCACCCGGCGCCACAGGGGCCGGTGCAGGGGAATGTGGACGGCGGGCATCGTGGTGCAGGCGTTCATGGTGGGCTCCGATCGTTCTTGCTTCAGTGCTGGTAAGGATAGCCATCCAACCGCGCGCAGAAAATCAATGCTTTCCGGCCAAATTGGTCGTTTATGCTTACCAGCATGGCCCGTCTGCCCCTGCACACCCTGCCCACCTTCCAGGTGGTCGCCCAGCGCCAGAACCTGCGCGCCGCGGCCGAACAACTGCACCTGACGCACAGCGCCGTCAGCCAGCAGATCAAGCTGCTCGAAGAACAGATCGGCTTCACCTTGTTCGACCGCACCGGTCGCCGCCTGGCGCTGAATGCCGCCGGCGCTGCGCTGCTGCGCGCCACCGACAGCGCGCTGGCCCAACTGGACGACGGCCTGCGCGCCGCCGCCGCGGCCACGCAGGGAGACGAGCAGCGCGTGCGCGTCACGCTGCTGCCCTCTTTCGCGCAGCGCTGGCTGCTGCCGCGCATGGGCCGCTGGCGCGAGCGCCATCCCTGCATTGCACTGGAACTGGAGGCGTCGCTGCGCCTCGTCGACCTGCAGCGCGACGGCATCCACGTGGCCCTGCGCCAGGGCGCGGGACCCTGGCGCGGCCTGCAGGCCGAGCGCCTGATCGACTCACCCCGCATCGTGGTCGCCGCGCCCGACATAGCACGTCAATTGAGCGGCCAGCCGGTGGCGAAGATGCTGGACCTGCCGCTGCTGGGCGACGGACCGATGTGGCAGCAGTGGTTCGCGGCCCAGGGCGTCACCGCACGCGTGAGCCCCGTGGCCAGCTTCAACGACGCCGGCCTGATGCTGCAGGCCACCGAACAGGGCCTGGGCCTGGCGCTGGCGCGTGAGCTGCTGGCGGCCGATGCCTTGCGCGACGGGCGGCTGGAACGCGTGTCGGCCGAAACGCTGCAGGGCGAAGGCTTCGATACCTTCTGGTTCGTCTACCCGCCATCGCTGGCCGATTGGCCGCCACTGCGGCAGCTGCTGGCCTGGCTGCGCGAGGAGCTGGCGCAGTCCACGCGTGAACTGGCGCTGAGCGCCGCGCCTGCGCGCGGCACACGGCCCGTCAAGCCGGCGGCAGGAACAAGGACTGCAGGTCGGACAGGAAATCGAAGCCGCGCGCGGTCGGCCACACGCGGCTGAAGTCACGCTCGATCAGGCCGCGCTTCTCGGCCTCGTCCAGCGGCTTCGCAATCGCGGTGACCGCCAGGCCGGTGCGGGCCGTGAAGTCGGCCAGCGCAAAGCCTTCGCGCAGCCGCAGCGCGTTGAGCATGAACTCGAAAGGCAGCTGCGCGCGCGGCACCTCGTCGTCGTTGCTCATCGCCTGGCCGGCCAGGGCCTTCTCGATGTAGCTCATCGGCTCGCGCCAGCGCACCTGCCGCACCACCCGGTGCGGGTAGCTGAGCTTGCCGTGCGCGCCGGCACCGATTCCCAGGTAATCGCCGAACTGCCAGTAGTTCAGGTTGTGCTGGCAGCGGTGGCCGGGCCGGGCGAAGGCCGAGACTTCATAACGCGCCAAGCCGGTGGCCGCGGTGCGCTCGGCGATCAGGTCCAGCATGTCGCTGGCCAGGTCGTCGTCCGGCAGGTTGCGCGGCGTGTCCACCGCGAAGCGCGTGTTCGGCTCGATCGTCAGGTGGTAGATCGACAGGTGCGGTGGCGCGAAGGACAGCGCGGTGTCCAGGTCGGCCTGCAGCTGCGCCAGGGTCTGGCCGGGCAGCGCGTACATCAGGTCGATGTTGAAGGTGTCAAACGCCTCGCGGGCTTCGGTGATGGCCGCCCTCGCCTGCGCGCCGTCGTGCACGCGGCCCAGCTGCTTCAGCATGCCGTCGTCGAAGCTCTGCACGCCGATGGACAGGCGCGTGACGCCGGCGCCGCGGAAGGCCTTGAAGCGCTCGCGCTCGAAGGTGCCGGGGTTGGCTTCCAGCGTGATCTCGCAGCCCGGCTCCAGCGGCAGGCGCGCGCGGAAGGCGGCCAGCAGGCGGTCGATGCCTTCGGGCGAGAACAGGCTGGGCGTGCCGCCGCCGATGAAGACGCTGATCACCGGCCGGCCCCACACCTGCGGCAGCGCAGCGTCCAGGTCGGCGATCACAGCGTCCAGGTAGCGCTGCTCCGGCAGCGCGCCGGCCGGCACGGCATGCGAGTTGAAGTCGCAGTACGGGCACTTGGCCAGGCACCACGGCAGGTGCACGTACAGCGACAGCGGCGGCGATTCGCCCAGGCGCAAGGTGCCCGGCCGCAGGTAGCGCTCGACGATGTCCATGGCCGCCTCTTTTGAACGCTAGGCGCCGAGGTGCCAGACCTCGCGCAGCAGGCCGAGGAGCTGGGCGGCCGAACGCGCGCGGTGGCTGTGGGCGTTCTTGGTGGCCGCGTCCAATTCCGCCACCGTGGCACGCAGCGCCGGGATGAACATCAGCGGGTCGTAGCCGAAGCCTTCGCTGCCACGGGCTTCACGCAGCACCTCGCCCGGCCAGCGGCCCACGGCCACCAGCGGCTCCGGATCGGCGGCGTGACGCACCGCGACCAGCGTGCTGATGAAGTGGCCACGGCGGTCGGCGGCGTTG
>CBIHPZ010000651.1:0-2871 GCA_966211865.1 uncultured Aquabacterium sp. | reverse complement strand
GTTGCCGCCGGCCGCGGCCACGCCTTCGCGCAGCAGGCGCTGCTCCAGGTCTTCCAGCGCGAGGGTGTCGGTGCCCAGGGCCTGCTGCAGGTGCTGCAGCAGGTTCGGCACCGCGGCGGTGTCGGGGCTGTTCGTCAGCGCGCCGCCGGCGCCGATGGCCAGCAGGGTCTCGTCCGACAGCTGCTCGCGGCGGAAGAGATGCCGCACGTCGATCGGCGCGCCATCGTCGGCCGAGATCACGCCGCGCTCCACCAGGTTCTGCAGCTCGCGGATGTTGCCGGGGTAGGCGTAGTGCAGCAGCGCGCGCACCGCCCGCGGCGTGAAGCCGGTGGGCGACCGGCCGTGCCGCGCCGATTCGCGGCGCAGGAAATGGTTCATCAAGAGCGGGATGTCGTCGCGCCGCTCGCGCAGTGGCGGCAGGTGCATCGGGTAGACGTTGAGGCGGAAGTAGAGGTCTTCCCGGAAGCGGCCGGCATGCACCTCGGCCTGCAGGTCGACGTTCGTCGCGGCCACGACGCGTACATCGACCGTTATCGTCCTCGTGCCGCCCACGCGCTCGATCTCGCCTTCCTGCAGCGCGCGCAGCAGCTTGCCCTGGCTCACGGGGCTGAGCGTCGCGATCTCGTCCAGGAACAGCGTGCCGCCGTCGGCCCGTTCGAAGCGGCCGGGGCGCGAGGCGCTGGCGCCGGTGAAGGCACCGCGCTCGACGCCGAAGAGCTCGGCCTCGATCAGCGTGTCCGGAATCGCGGCGCAGTTCACCGCGACGAAGGGCTGCTCCGCGCGCCGGCTGATGCGGTGCAGGCGGCGCGCGAACACCTCCTTGCCGACGCCCGATTCGCCGGTGAAGAGCACCGTGGCCTGGGTGCGCGCCACGCGGTCGAGCTGGTGGCAGGCGGCGTTGAAGGCGGACGAGGCGCCGACGATCTCGTGCCGGTCGGGCACGGCCGGTGGGCTGGGCGCGGGCACCACGGTGGCCGGCGCGCTGGGCGCTTCGGCGGAGAGGTCTTCGGCCAGGCTGCGGAAGTCGCGCGCCTGCAGGTAGCGCATGTCCTCGCTGACGTCGCCCCAGGCCGCGGCATGGCGGCCCACCACGCGGCAGGTGGATGCGCCCATCGAGCGGCATTCGACCTCGCGGAAGATCACCAGCTGGCCGAACAGCGTGGTGACGTAGCCGCAGGCATAGCCGATCTGCGACCAGCAGGCCGGCTCGGTGCCGAGTCCATAAGCTGCTATGTGCTCGTCATCCTCGCTGGAGTGCTCCCACAGGAATTCACCTTCGTAGAAGCCGCGGTCGATGTCGAAGTCGAAGGCGATCGGCGTCACCTTCACCACGCCTTCCAGCGCATGCAGCCGCGTGCCGGCCATGAAGACCGCGGCCGCGTCGCCTTGCGGCCAGCGTTCGCGCACCAGCGTGGCGTCGCGCGCGCCGCTGACGTAGCCGGCGCGGGTCAGCAGGCCGCGGGCGCGTTCCAGGCCCAGCGCGTCGACCAGCTCGCGCCGCAGGTGGCCCATGGCCGAGCTGTGCCACAGCAGCATGCGCTGGTCGTTGAGCCAGATGCGGCCATCGCCGGGTGAGAAGAACAGCGATTCGGTGAGGTCCGACAGCGTGGGCGGCAGCGCGGCGGCGGGGTCGAAGTGCGCGCTGTCGCCACGGCGAAGCATGGCGCCGGTCTGGCGCGCCATCTCGGCCAGCGAGATGCGTTGCGGCTTCGCCATTTGTTCAATTGATGAAGTGGTGGGTGCGAGTGTGCACTGGAATTTTCCATTTGAGCAAACGCAAAAGCTTCACCAACTTCATGTTGCGGCGCAGCGAAAGCACTCCGGGATTGTCCTGATCAGGGGCTGGCCTTTACCTCTGGCGCGGGCACCGCCGCGGGCGCTGCTGCGGCGCCGCAATCCGGGCCTTGGCACGGGCGGCGGCACGGGCGTTGCGATGCACCTGGCCATGGCGCCCGCCATTCATCCGATGGAGACACGCGACGTGGCAAGCACGAACTTCCTCAACCCCGCGCTGTGGCGCGAGCACCTTTTCAGCAGCGGCTGGCGCACGGCCAGCGTGGCGGCCGACGTCATCGAACCGGCCACCGGCGAGCTGCTGGCGCGCACGGGCCAGGCGGTGCCGGCCGACGTGGCCACGGCCGCCGCCGCGGCCGCCGAAGCGCAGCCGGCCTGGGCCGCGCTGCCGCCGCGTGACCGTGCGGCGGTGTTCCACCGCGCCGCCGCGCTGCTGCAGCAGCACTTCGACGAGCTGGCCCTCTTCGTCACCCGCGAGTCCGGCGGCATCCTGCCGAAAGGCCAGCACGAGCTGCGCGAGGCCGTGGCCTTCTGCCAGCTGGCCGCGGCCATGCCGATGCAGGCCCAGGGCCAGGTGCTGCCCTCGGCCCCGGGGCGGCTCAGCATCGCGCGGCGCGTGCCGCATGGCGTGGTGGGCGTGATTTCGCCTTTCAACTTTCCGCTGATCCTCACCCTGCGCGTCGTCGCCCCGGCGCTGGCCGCAGGCAATGCGGTGGTGGTGAAGCCGGACGCGCGCACGCCGGTCTCGGGCGGCTGCCTGATCGCGCAGCTCTTCGAGGCCGCGGGCCTGCCGGCGGGCGTGCTGCACGTGCTGCCGGGCGGCGCCGACGTGGGCGAGGCGCTGGTGACCGACCCCAACGTGCAGATGATTTCCTTCACCGGCTCGGTGGGTGCAGGCCGCCGCGTGGGCGAGCTGGCGGCGAAGCACCTGAAGAAGACCTCGTTGGAATTGGGCGGCAGCAATGCGCTGGTGATCCTGGACGACGCCGACCTGGACCTGGCCGCCAGCAACGCCGCCTGGGGCGCCTGGCTGCACCAGGGCCAGATCTGCATGGCGACCAACCGCGTGCTGGTGCA
>CBIHPZ010000650.1:0-2878 GCA_966211865.1 uncultured Aquabacterium sp. | reverse complement strand
GCGTCCCGTCCAACGGCAATTGCCACAGGGCGCTGCGGTAGCGGTCGCCTTGTGGGTCGGCGACCGAGACGGCGCACACGCCCACGGCATGCGCCGGCTGGGCGTCGATGGCCGAGATGGTCTGGTGCAGGAAGATGTCATCGGGGCGGCAGGCGCGCGAATCGCCATTCGAACCTGCGCCTGGCGACGCCTGGTCCTGCTTCGGGTCGGCCTTGTCGCTGCCGCCACCTTCACGCGGCTTGCCGCTGGAGCGATCGTCGCGCTGCTGGGCCGGGCTGACACCCCGCTCCTGCTGGTTCGCGCCCTGGTTTTGCCTTTCCTGTTCTGCGCCATTGGGGCTGCTCATGCTGATCTCCGAACAAGGCTATTCAATGCCGATGATTCGGGTCGGCAATCGCTGTGCCATTCCTTGTTGCCGCCATTGCGCCATGGCGGCGCGCCAGGCCGGTCACGGCGGCGCTACGGTGCCCATGTAGGCCGAATCGCCGCTCACCCGGAACCACGAGCGCCCACCCACCATCAGCAGCTGCGCCGCAATGGCATCGGCCATGCGCGCCGGCGGCAGCACCAGCGCGCCGATGCCCAGGCGCAGCACCGCCTGCGGCATGTCGCGGTGCAGGGCCGACTGCGGCTCCTGCACGACCACCGTGCCACCCCCTGCAGCCACGGCGCGCGCGCCTTGCGCGCCGTCCTCCAGGCGCCCGCTCAGCACGATGCCGATGCAGCGTTCGCCGCACGCCCGGGCCACGGAGGCGAACAGGCGGTCGATGCTGGGCCGGGGCCGCGTCTCGGCACGCGTGATGTGGAAGCAGCCGTCGCCCCCGAGCTGCGTGTGGTGGTCCTGCGGGGCGACGTACACGCGCGACCGCATCATGACCGCGCCGTGCTCTGCCCATTGCACAGGCCATCGGCAATGGTCGTGCAGCAGCTCGGTCAACATGCTGACGTATTCAGTGGCAGGGGCCATGTGCTGCACCACCACCACCGTGGCAGACAACCACGCCGGCAAGGTCCCCAGCAGCTGCTGCACGGCCGGCAGGCTGCCCGCCGACCCGCCCACCGCAATGACCGGGGGAATGGGGTTTGCCACGCGTGGACTTGAATCGCTCATCGACATGGCGCCAGTCTAGGCAGCGCGCCTTCACCACGGAGCCAAGTCCCCCATGAATGGTCCGGAGACTGCAATCCTTGTTGCCGGCAATCGGCTGCTGGCGCAACTCGACGAACCGCTGCGGCTGGATCTGGGCCGGCGCATGGAACTGGTGCCGCTGAGCGTGCGGCAAATGCTTTACGAAGCGGGCCAGCCCATCGCGCATGCGTACTTTCCGCTGGCCGGCGTCATCTCCATGGTGGCCGAAGTGGATGGCGCGCCCGACGCCATGGTGGAGGTGGCGACGGTGGGCAACGAAGGAATGAGCGGCCTGCCCCTTTTTCTGGGCACCCGGCTGACACCGGGCTTTTCCTTCGCCCAGGTGCCGGGCCGGGCGCTGAAGATGCGGGCCGAGGACTTCATCGAGGCCACGCGCGAGCCCGGCCCCTTCAGCCGCCTGCTGCACCGCTACACGCAGGCGCTGTTCGTGCAGATCTCGCAGAGCACCGCCTGCAACCGGGTGCACTCGGTACAGGAACGCTGCGCCCGCTGGCTGCTTCAGACACACGACCGTGTACCGGGCGATGAATTCGACCTGTCCCATCAGTTCCTGGGCCAGATGCTGGGTGAGCGCCGCCCGGCCGTGAACGTGGTGTCCGCGCTGATGGAGCGGGCCGGCTTCATCCGCTATGACCGTGGCCGCGTGACCGTGCTGGACCGGCCAGGGCTGGAATCGGCCTCCTGCGGCTGCTACCGCATCGTGCGCAACGAGTACGACCGCATGCTGGGCCCGCCCTTGCCAAAGCCCTAACCTTGAATGCCCTCAGCGCGACGCCGCGCTGGCCGTTGCGGCCGCCCGGTCCACCACGCCGGGCAGCGGCGCCGCCTGCGGAAACGCAGCGCGCAAGGCATCCACGCCTTCCTGTGGGCGCGCCACTGACGCCAGGCCGGCGCGCTGCCGGCGCTTGTCGGCCGTGTCGATGCTCATGCGCTTGTCGCGCGCTTCGACGAGTCCCGGCCGCGCCTCGCCATCGCGGTTGAAGGACCAGGCCAGCATGGCCGGGCCCAGCGGCAGCGCATCGCCCGCCTCGCCCGGCGCGCCGGTGTGCCACACATGCCAGGTCTTGCCGTAGCTGTTCATCTTGGCCTTCATCAAGGCCTTTTCAGCCGCCGCGGGAATGCCCGGCGCCACCAGCTGGCCACTGAGGATCTCGGCATTGTGCGGATGCCAATAGCGGCGCTCTTCCGCCGGCAATGCATCGAACAGCTTCTCCGAGATGATGTATTCGATGCCGTTGAGCCGCGCCTTCGGCCCGTTGCCGTCGAACAGCGCGCATTGCGCGAAGTCCTCGTTCACCTGGTGGCAGAAGTGATGCGCTTCCATCTGATGCTGCGGGTGCTCCTTCAGGGGATGGAAGCCGACGAGGTACATGTCCATGGGCCGCAGCGGGGCGTGCTGCTGCAGCAGACGGGCGCCGGCTTCCAGCACCCGCGTGCGGGGCGATTTGTCGCTGCCGGGCGGGCTGGCTTCCTGCTGCGCGTGGCCGGCCACCCAGGCCAGTGCGGCCGACGCCGCCACGGCCAGGACCCACAGCAGCCGTTCAAGCGGCCGCGGGCGCATCGCGCTGCTCCTGCAGGGCCGCCGGCCTCACCCGGGCGCCGCTGCCGTCCCGCAGCGGCGGCGTCTCGCAGGGACCGTGCATCGTGGTGAGCGAATTGAAGAAGTGCGGGTCGAAGAACTGCAGGGCAGCGGAGCTTGGCGGCGGCAGGCCAGCCACGTCGGCGGAT
>CBIHPZ010000649.1:0-2884 GCA_966211865.1 uncultured Aquabacterium sp. | reverse complement strand
GCGCGAAATTGTGCAGCTCCAGCAGCTCGCGCAGCTTCTTCGCGAAGCGCTCCGGGTGCTTCAGGTCTTGCACACGAAGTGCGCGGCGCGCCACCTTGTCTTCATAGGCCGGGCCAATGCCTTTGCCCGTGGTGCCGATCTTGCCGGCGCCGCTCGATTCGCGCAGGGCTTCGCGCGCGCGGTCCACTTCCACGTGGAAGGGCAGGATCAGCGGACAGGATTCGCTGATGAAGAGCCGGGAGCGCACTTCGACGCCAATGGCCTCCAGGCGCTCGATCTCGCTCAGCAGGTGGATCGGATCGACGACGACGCCGTTGCCGATGTAGCAAGGCACGCCCTCGCGCATGATGCCCGAGGGAATCAGCTGCAAAGCCGTCTTCACGCCCTTGATGACGAGCGTGTGCCCCGCGTTGTGGCCGCCCTGGAAGCGCACCACGCCCTGCGCGTGATCGGTCAGCCAGTCGACGACCTTGCCCTTGCCTTCGTCGCCCCACTGCGTGCCGACGACGACGACGTTGCGGCCGGACCGGTTCTGATGAACTTGTTGCATAACGCTCTAAAGATGTGGAATGGTTCGGGAATGCCGTGCAGCGCTAGAGCGCGCGCAGCACCCAGCGACCGTCGACCGCGACGAGTTCGCGGTCGCAATCGAATTCTTCGCCCTCGTGCTCGTGGCCCGGGAGGATGCAGACCACCGTGTCGCCCTGCTCACGCAGGCTGCGGATGGCCGCGCGCAGTGCCACGTCCTCGCCCCAGGGGGCACGCACCGCCATTCGGCGGGGCTCGGGCGCTGCGATGGCGGAGATCGCCTTCAGGTCCGTGCTGAAACCCACCGCGGGCCGGTTGCGGCCGAAGACGGCGCCGATTTCGTCGTAGCGGCCACCACGCAATAGCGCATCTGCACAGCCCTTGGCATAGGCGGCGAAGCGCACGCCGCTGTAGTAGCCGTGCCCGCCAACGTCCGCCAGATCGAAGCCCAACGTCACGTCGGGATGCGCCCGGCGCACATGGCTCGCCAACCAGGCAAGGTCGTCCAGCGCGGCATGGATCAGCGGCCGGGCGGGCAGCACCTTGCGCGCTTCGGCCAGCACCTGCTCATCGCCATACAACCGGGGCAAAGCCAGCAGTCCGGCCCGTGTGTCGGGCGCGAACGCAGCGGACAACTGCTCGAGCCGGCTGCTGTCCTTGATGGCCAGGGCCTCCACGACCTCGCGCACAACGGCGGCGTCCGCCGTCACGCCTGCCATCAGCCCCCGAACGAGGCGCGCATCGGCCAGGTCCAGCACCAAGCCACTCAGGCCGGCCGCGCGCAGGCTGTCCAGCGCCAGGTCCTGCACCTCCAGGTCGGCTTCCAGGCCGGCATGGCCGTAGATCTCGGCCCCCAGCTGCAAGGGTTCGCGCGTGCGATGCGAGGCCTCGGGCCGCGCATGCAGAACAGGGCCGCAATAGCAAAGCCGGGTGACGCCGGCGCGGTTGAGCAGGTGGGCATCGATGCGCGCGACCTGCGGCGTGCTGTCGGCGCGGACACCCAAGGAACGTCCGCTGAGCTGGTCGACCAGCTTGAAAGTCCGCAGGTCCAGCTCGTGGCCGGTGCCCGTCAGCAGCGAATCGAGGTGCTCGAGCAGCGGCGGCATCACCAGTTCGAAGCCGTAGCCGCGGGCCATGTCCAGCAGGCTGCGCCTTAATTCCTCGATGCGCCGGGCTTCTGCGGGCAGGACATCGGCGATGTGCTCGGGCAGCAGCCAAGCAGACGACATGAAATACACCGGGGGATTAAAAGCGGCATTGTACTGGCGGGACCTCGGCCAGGAGGCGCCTGCCCAAGCTCAATGCCAGAGGGCAAGCAACAGCAGGCCGATGATCATGCTGGACAGGCCGAAGAAGCGGATCTGTCCATCGCTCAGCTGCGTCGCCCGTTCGAAGACCCGGCGCCAGAGCCCGGGGCTCAGAAACGGCATCAGGCCTTCGAACACCAGCATCAGCGCCAAGGCGCCGAGCAGCAGATCGCCCATGGGAAGCTGCGGGCGTACTCAGCGGCGCTGAGGAGCAGCCGGCGCGGCGGGGCCGGCGCCTGCGGCGTTGCCACGCATGGCCTTGAAGAACTCGCTGGAGGGATCGACCACCATCACGTCGTTGCCCTTGCGGAAGCTGGTGCGGTAGGCCTCCAGGCTGCGGTAGAACTGGGCGAATTGCGGATCGCGGCCGAAGGCCTCGGCATACAGCGCCGACGCCTTCGCATCGCCCTCGCCGCGCACCTTCTGGGCATCGCGGTACGCCTCGGCCAGGATGACTTCCCGCTGCCGGTCGGCGGAAGCCCGGATCTCTTCGCCTTGCGCGGCACCTTGCGAACGCAGTTCGTTGGCGACCTGCTTGCGCTCGGACTCCATGCGCCGGTAGACGGAGTCGGTGATGTCGGCAACGAAATCGACCCGCTTGATCCGCACGTCGACGATCTCGATGCCGAACTCCTTGGCGTCGTTCTCGAGGCGCCCACGCACGTCCTTCATGACCTTGTCGCGCTCAGCAGACAGCACGGCACGCACGGTGCGGCGGGTGATCTCTTCGTTGAAGGCGGCCTGCACCACAGGGCTCAGGCGGCTCTCGAGGTTGCGGATGTCAGAGCCGTTGTTGCGGATGAACTGCCGCGGTTCGGCGATGCGCCACTTGACCAGCCAGTCGATGACCAGGCTCTTCTTCTCGGCCGTGAAGAGCGGGCGGGTTTCCGGGCTGTCCAGCGTCTGCACGCGCTTGTCCAGGAACACGACATTCTGGAACGGCGGCGGCAGCTTGGCCTTCAGGCCCGGCTCGGTGACCACTTCCTTGATCTCGCCCAGCGCGTAGACCACGGCCACCTGCCGCTGGTCGACGACGAAGAGGATCGACG
>CBIHPZ010000648.1:0-2886 GCA_966211865.1 uncultured Aquabacterium sp. | reverse complement strand
ACGGCAACCTGACCAACGCGCATGCGCTGAAGCAGGAGCTGTTCGACATCGACCGCCGCCACATCAACACCGGCAGCGACACCGAGGTGCTGATCAACATCCTCGCCCACGAGATGGAGAAGGCCGGCCGCGACGTGCCGCTGACGCCTGAACTCGTCTTCCGCGCCGTGCGCGCGGTGCACCGCCGCATCCGCGGCTCGTATGCCGTGGTCGCTCTCATCGCGGGTTATGGGCTGCTGGCCTTCCGCGATCCCTACGGCATCCGCCCGCTGGTGATCGGCGAGGCCGAGCTGCCCGAAGGCAAGGAAGTGATCGTGGCCAGCGAGACCGTGGCGCTGGAAGGCACGGGCCACAAGGTGCTGCGCGACGTGGCGCCGGGCGAAGCGGTGTTCATCGACCTGGAAGGCCGCCTGCATGCCGAGCAGTGCGCCGACAAGCCCACGCTGAACCCCTGCATGTTCGAGTTCGTGTACCTGGCGCGGCCCGACTCGGTGATCGACGGCATCTCGGTCTACCAGGCGCGTCTGAACATGGGCGAGACCTTGGCGCAGCGCTTGATCTCCACGATGCCGCCGTCGGAGATCGACGTCGTGATCCCGATCCCCGAATCCAGCCGCCCCTCGGCCATGCAGCTGGCGCAGAAGATCGGCAAGCCCTACCGCGAGGGCTTCGTCAAGAACCGCTACGTCGGCCGCACCTTCATCATGCCGGGCCAGCACGTGCGCAAGAAGAGCGTGCGCCAGAAGCTCAATGCCATCGCGCAGGAGTTCAAGGGCCGCAACGTGCTGCTGGTCGACGATTCCATCGTGCGCGGCACCACCAGCAAGGAGATCGTGCAGATGGCGCGCGAGGCCGGCGCCCGCAAGGTGTACATGGCCTCGGCCGCTCCGCCTGTGCGTTATCCCAACGTCTATGGCATCGACATGCCGACGCGCGAGGAACTGATCGCGCACAACCGCAGCCTCGAGGAAATCCGCCAGTACATCGGCGCTGACGCACTGATCTACCAGGACGTGGAGGCGATGAAGCGCGTGGTGCGCCAGCTGAACCCGTCCATCGCCGGTTTCGAGGCCTCCTGCTTCGATGGCGTGTACATCACCGGCGACGTCAGCGCGGCCGATTTCGAGGCCATCGAGCACCAGCGCACCGCCGCGCGCAGCGACGACGAGGACGGCAGCGACCGCACCCGCCTGACCCTGCAAAGCCGTGCCGACGCGGCCTGAACCGCCTGACTCAGCCGAACCGATGACACAGAAGATCCGCACCCGCATCGCCCCGTCGCCGACGGGCTTCCTGCACCTGGGCACGGCCCGCACCGCGCTGTACTCGTGGGCCTTCGCGCGCCATTTCGGCGGCGAGTTCGTGCTGCGCATCGAGGACACCGACGTCGCCCGTTCGACGCAGGACTCGGTCGAGCAGATCCTGCAATCGATGCGCTGGCTGGGCCTGGACTACGACGAAGGCCCGATCTACCAGATGCAGCGCCTGGAGCGCTACCAGGCCGTCATCGACCAGATGATCGCGGCCGGCACCGCCTACCGCTGCTACTGCACGCCGGAAGAGCTGGAAGCGATGAAGGCCGGCCAGGAAGCGCGGGGCGAGAAGCGCCGCTACGACGGCACCTGGCGCCCCGCGCCGGGCAAGGTGCTGCCGCCGGTGCCCGCGGGCGTGGCGCCCGCCGTGCGCTTCTGCAACCCGGTCGATGGCGACGTGACCTGGGACGACCTGGTCAAGGGCCCGATCACCATCGGCAACCGCGAGATCGACGACCTGATCATCCAGCGCCCCGATGGCGTGCCGACCTACAACTTCGCGGTGGTGGTCGACGACTGGGACATGGCGATCACGCACGTGTTCCGCGGCGACGAGCACATCAACAACACGCCCTGGCAGATCAACATCTTCCAGGCGCTGGGCGCGCCGCTGCCGCGCTTCGGCCACTGCCCCATCATCCTCGGCGACGACGGGCTGAAGCTCTCGAAGCGCCGCGGCGCCGTCAGCGTCACGGCCTACGAAGAGAACGGCTACCTGCCCGAGGCGATGCTGAACTACCTGGCGCGCCTGGGCTGGAGCCACGGCGACGACGAGCTCTTCACGCGTGAGCAGATGGTGCAGTGGTTCGACGGCAGCCACCTGGCGAAGAGCCCGGCGCAGTGGGACCCCGCGAAGCTGTCGTGGGTGAACGCGCAGTACCTGAAGCAGGCCGACGATGCGCGCCTGGCGGGGCTGGTGGCCGCGCAGCTCGCCAAGCGCGGGCTCAACGTGCCGGCCGACGAGCGCCTGGCCGCGCAGTGCGCGCTGTTCAAGGACCGCTGCAGCACCACGGTGGAGCTGGCGGACTGGCTGGCGATGTACCACCAGCCGGTGCAGGCCACGGCCGACGAGAAGGCCACCCATGTGACCGATGCCGTGCGCCCCGCCATCGCCGCCTTGCGTGCCCGCCTGGCCGACGTGGCCTGGGACAAGGCCGCCATCAGCCAGGCCATCAAGGACACCATCGGCGAGCACAAGCTCAAGATGCCGCAGCTCGCGATTCCCGTGCGCGTGCTGGTGTGCGGCCGGGCGCAGACGCCCTCGGTGGATGCAGTGCTGGCGCTCTTCGATCGCGAAAGTGTGCTCGAGCGCTTGCAAACCCAATAAGCCGTGCTATAGTCGCGGACTCGCTTGAACAGCGTTGCTTGGCAAGCCAGACGGGAAACCGGAAGGCACCTCGATGGGGGTATAGCTCAGCTGGGAGAGCGCTTGCATGGCATGCAAGAGGTCAGCGGTTCGATCCCGCTTACCTCCACCACTAAAGCCAAGCCAGCGCTGTTCAGGACGGTGAAGGAATCAGTCCCCTTCGTCTAGAGGCCTAGGACACGACCCTTTCACGGTTGTAACAGGGGT
>CBIHPZ010000647.1:0-2888 GCA_966211865.1 uncultured Aquabacterium sp. | reverse complement strand
CGAAGTCGCTGTTCTTGCGGTGCACCAGCGGCATGAAGCCGTTCTTGGCGAGTTCGGCCTCGCGCCGGTCGCTGATGGCGATCTCGGTCGGGCACTTCATGTCGACGCCGCCGTCGTCGGTCGGGAAGGTGTGCGTGGGCAGGCCTTCCACCGCGCCGCCGGACTCGATGCCGCGGATGCTGGTGCCCCAGCCGTACAGCTTGTACGACCGGTTGATGTTCACCGCCATCGCGTAGGCCGCGTTGGTCCACGTGTACTTGTTGTGGTCGCCGCCGCCGGTGTCTTCCTCGAAGTTGAAGGCTTCCACCGGGTTGGTCTTGGCACCGTAGGGCAGGCGCGACAGGAAGCGCGGCATGGCCAGGCCCAGGTAGCGCGCGTCGTCCGACTCGCGCAGCGAGCGCCAGGCGGCGTATTCCGGCGTGCCGAAGATCTTGGTCAGGTCGCGCGGGTTGGCCAGTTCCTGCCACGAGTTCATCTGCATCAGCGTGGGGCTGGCGGCGGCGATGAACGGGGCGTGGGCGGAGGCGCTGACCTTGGCCATTTCGCCGAGCATCTCGACGTCAGGCGGGCTCTGGTCGAAGTAGTAGTCGCCGACCAGGCAGCCGAAGGGCTCGCCGCCGAACTGGCCGTATTCCTCTTCGTAGACCTTCTTGAAGATCGGGCTCTGGTCCCAGGCCGTGCCCTTGTAGCGCTTGAGCGTCTTGGCCACCTCGTTCTTCGAGATGTTCATGACGCGGATCTTCAGCATCTCGTCGGTTTCGGTGTTGTTGACGAGGTAGTGCAGGCCGCGCCAGGCGCTTTCCAGCTTCTGGAAATCGGCGTGGTGGAGGATGGCGTTGACCTGTTCGGACAGCTTCTTGTCGATCTCGGCAATCATGGCCTCGATCGAGACGAGCACGTCCGAGCCGATGACCTTGCTCTGCGACAGCGCCTGCTGCGCCAGGGTCAGGACGGCGGATTCGACGGCGGACTTCGCTTCTTCGCTCTTGGGCTTGAACTCCTTGTTCAGCAGCGATGCGAATTCGCCGCCTTCGAAGGTCAGGCCCTGCAGGGCTTGCGATGCGCCTTGGGTGGATTCAGCCATGGTGGTGAGGCTCCGGGATGTTTGGACCTTAGGAATCGAGCGCTTGCTTCTTGCGGCGGTGCGGCCTTATTCGGCCGGCTTGTCTTCCGCGGGCGCGGCGGCCTTGGCGGCGGCCAGCGACTTCAGCAACGCCTCGTCCTTGATGACCTTGGAGATCAGCTCCTCGGCCCCGGTCTTGCCGTCCATGTAGGTGATCAGGTTGGCCAGCTGCTGGCGCGCTTCCAGCATCTGCTTCAGGCCGTCGACCTTCGCGGCCACGGCGGCGGGCGAGAAGTCGTCCATGCTGTCGAAGGTGATGTCGACGGCGATGTTGCCTTCGCCGGTCAGCGTGTTGGGCACCTGGAAGGCGACGCGCGGCTTCATCGACTTCATGCGCGAGTCGAAGTTGTCCACGTCGATCTCGAGGAACTTGCGCTCGGCCACCGGGGGCAGCGGCTCGGTCGGCTTGCCGGAGAGGTCGGACAGCACGCCCATCACGAAGGGCAGCTGCACCTTCTTCTCGGCGCCATACAGCTCCACGTCGTACTCGATCTGGACCCGGGGCGCGCGGTTGCGCGCGATGAACTTCTGACTGCTGGTGGCCATGGTGAGCTCCTGTGTTTCGTGCGGTGGTGGATGGGCCGTCAGTTGTTCTCGTAACCGGGGCCGGCCAGGCGTTCAACCTGGTCGATGCCATCGGGTGCGAGATCCCGGATGATCTCGATGAAGTTCTTGCTCATCAAGCGCTGAGCGCGGCGAATGAGCAACGGCGACGGGTGGCCGGGTTCGTTGCGCTGGATCCAGTCGCACACCTTGTCGAGCATGCGGATGGCGTCGTCGCGCGTCACGATGCTGCCGGGTGCCGAGACCGCGGCCACCGCTGCACCCACGACCGGCGCACCGGTGGCATCAGTGGCGCCTTCGGCCGCGGCGGGTGCGCCGCCGGTCTCGGCCTTCACGGCCTCGTCCAGGCACTGCATCAGGCGCAGCAGCGGCTTGAATTCGGGGGCGGCGGTGCTGACCTTGTCGTCCAGCAGCTTGGCGGTGTCGCGTGCGGCCTGCACGCCGGCGGCGATGGTCTCGGCCAGTGCGGGCTGCGCCTGCAGCGCGGCAGCCAGGCCCTGGCGCACGCCGGTTTCGCTGGGCACCGATTCGTCGCTGCCCGGCTCGGCCTTGCCCAGGCCCAGTTCCAGGGCGCGCAGCGAGAGGCCGTTGCGGTCGTTCGTGAAGGTGGCGGCACGCAGGTCGGCCAGCGCGGCTTCGGGCGACACCAGCGGGGCCAGCGCGTTCATGCGCATGGTCGGGTCGTTGTTGTCCGAAGCGTCCAGCTGCGGGTGCACGCTGTCCCACAGGTCGGACAGCAGGCGGTGCACCAGCTGCAGGCCTTGCATGGCGCCGGTGATGCCGGCGGTGCGGGCTTCGCAGCGCAGCTGCCACACGGCGACGCGCAGGTCGCGGGTGCGCTGCGACAGGTCCTTGGTGTGCTGCTGCACCGCGCGCCAGTCCGGCGGCTCGGCGGCGACGATGTGGTCGCCGAACTGCTGCTCGGGCTTGCCGGCCCCCGCCTGCTCCAGCGCGAGGAAGACCGGGTCGTACTCCAGGTCCTGCCCGCTGGGGGCGTCCGCGCTGAGCGGGGTGGCGAGGGACTCGATGTCGAGCATGGTGTTTGGGGCGGTGCGGCCGGCAGCAGCGGGCCTCGTTTCGATGGGGTGGACTCTAGGAGCGCGGACTAAGCCGGTCAGTGGTCGAAAGTCATCTGCGCCGGCCTGCCCCGGCCACCTGGGGCGCGGAGTGAGAACTTCTTCCGCAAATTGCAGGACGACGG
>CBIHPZ010000646.1:0-2890 GCA_966211865.1 uncultured Aquabacterium sp. | reverse complement strand
TGGCGGCACGCCCTGCGCCTGGCTGTCATTCACCTCCTCGTTTCCTGCGGTCCCCATGTCCACTCCGCTCTCTTCCATCGGCATCGGCTGGCGCCAGCCGCACTACGCTGAACTGATGCAGCGCCGGCCGCCGCTGGCGTTCATCGAGGTGCATTCGGAGAACTTCTTCGCCGATGGCGGGGCGGCGCTGGCGGTGCTGCAGGAAGGCCGCGCCGCGTACGACGTCAGCCTGCATGGCGTCGGGCTGGGCCTGGGCTCGGCGGTGGGGGTGGACGGATGGCACCTGGACCGGCTGGCGCGGCTGGTCGAGCGCATTCAGCCGGTGCGCGTCAGCGACCATGCGTGCTTTGCGCGCGGACCGCTGCAGCCGGGCCAGCCGCTGGTGCATGGCAGCGACCTGCTGCCCATCGCCTTCACCCCCGCCGCGCTGCAGGTGATGGCGGATAACGTGCAAAAGGTGCAGGATCTTTTGAAGCGGCCCATCCTGGTCGAGAACCTGTCGTCCTACCTGCGCTGGGCGGACGACCGCATGCCCGAGGCGGAGTTCTTCAACGCCTTGGCGCGCCGTACCGGCTGCGGCCTGCTGCTGGACGTGAACAACCTGGTCGTGAACGCCCTCAACGCCGGCGATCCGGCGGTGCAGGCCGCCACCGCCTTCATCGACGCCATCGACCCGGCCATCGTCGGCGAGATCCACCTGGCCGGTTATGCCGAGGCGGCGGACATCGTGATCGACGACCACGGCAGCCGCGTGCACCCGCCGGTGTGGCAGGCCTACCGGCATGCCGTGGCGCGGCTGGGGGCGGTGCCCACCCTGATCGAGTGGGACACCGACCTGCCGGCGCTGGATGTGCTGCTGGATGAAGCCACCATGGCCGCGCAGATAACGAGCCAGGTCGCTGGCCGCTGCCAAGCGGTGGAGGCCTGCGCATGACGCCCGCGTCGGACACCGACCTGGCGCAGGAGGCGCAGCGCCAGTCGCTGCTGCTGCGCGCGCTGTGGCGCCAGGTGCCGGACTCCGCCCTGGCCGGCTGGCTGCGTGACGCACCGGCGCGCACGGCGCGTGGGCTGTCCGCGTACCGCTCGAACGGCGCGGCCATCGCTGCACGGTCGCTGGCGGCCGCGTTCCCCACCGTCGCGCAACTGGTCGGCGCCGGGAGCTTCGACGCCCTGGCCGCCGCCTTCTGGCATGCCCATCCCCCCCGGCGCGGCGACCTGGCCGAGCAGGGCGCGGAGCTGCCGGCCTTCATCGCGGCCGACGCGCAGCTGGCCGACGTGCCGTGGCTGGCCGACAGCGCCCGCCTGGACTGGGCGGTGCACCGCGCGGAATGCGCGGCCGATGCGGATGGTGCAGCCGCGGACCTCGAACGCCTGGCCACCGACGACCCCGCCACGCTGTGCCTGCGCCTGCAGCCCGGTTCGGCGCTGGTGGAGTCGCGCTGGCCCATTGCCACGCTGTGGCACGCGCACCGCAGCAGCGCGGACGACCGCTTCGCCGCCGTGCGGGAGGCGCTGGCCGAAGGCCGCGCCGAAGCCGCATGGGTGTGGCGCGCCGGCTGGCGCGGGCAGGTCACCGCGCTGGCGGCGGCCGATGCCGCGTTCACCCGCGCGCTGCTGGCCGGCCAGCCGCTCGCCGCGGCGCTGGACGCGGCGGGCGCCGACTTCGACTTTGAAACCTGGCTGCTGGACGCGTTGCGCCACGGCCGCCTGGCTGCCGTGCAGACGCACATGCCGATGCAGATGCACCGCGCCGAACCATCACCTGGAGATGCCCCATGAACACCGCCACCTTGCGCGCCCTGGCCACGCCGGCCATGCGCCTGACCCATCTGCTGGAAGCCCTGCAGCCGCTGGCGCTGCTGGCCGCGCGGCTTTACGTCGCCAAGGTCTTCTTCCTGTCCGGCCTGACCAAGCTGCGCGACTGGGACACCACCATCGCGCTGTTCGAGAACGAGTACCACGTGCCGGTGTTGTCGCCCATGGTGGCGGCGGTGCTGGGCACCGCGGGCGAGATCGGGCTGCCCGTGCTGCTGGTGCTGGGCGTGGCCACGCGCTTCGGGGCCTTCGGCCTCTTCTTCGTCAACCTGGTGGCGGTGCTGTCCCTGCCCGAGGTCACTGACGCCGCGCTGCAGCAGCACGTGTTCTGGGGCAGCCTGCTGGTCGGCCTGGTGCTGTGGGGACCGGGCCGCTGGTCGCTGGACCATGCGCTGGTGCGGCGCTGGTGGCCCAGCGCCGCGTGAGTGGCATCTGACGCTCACATCGACCGGTATGTCCAGGTGGCGCAGCGCCCGGCGCCGGTCGCGCGCTGCGGTCAGTTGAAGCGCACGAACGAGTCCTTGTAGCTGCCGTCGAGCATGCGGTAGCGCAGCTGGATGCTGCGGCCGCTGGTGCCGTCGTTGGTCAGTGCGGGGAAGGGCGTGCCCACGGGCGCCACGGCCTGGGCCGAGGTGGCGCCCCGCGGGAAGTTGACGATGGAGTCGGCCACGGCCAGGTTGCCACTGTAGGTGTAGACACCGGCCGACGTGGCGGTCTCTGCAAACGGGTTGGCGATCCAGCTCAGGTTCATGCCCGCCTGCGGCTGGGCCAGCGGGTCCGCCGGGTCGAGGTAGCGCCGGGTTTCCGTGGTCAAGGCGATCCACTGCAGGTTGATGGCGAAGGTGGCCGGGGTGACCGGCGCCAGGATCGTCTTGCCGTCGACCTGCCGCGGTGCGGTCTCGCCGTCGTAGAAGTACTCGTAGGTGTAGACGGTGCCCGCCTTGAGTGGCGCGAAGTCGATGTAGTTTTCCGTGCCCACCGGGAACCCGTAGTCCAGCGGATGGGCCCAGTTGGGGAACGACACGTTGTCCGTGTTGCCGGCGTTCGGGTTGGGCCGGACCAGGATCGCGTCCGG
>CBIHPZ010000645.1:0-2890 GCA_966211865.1 uncultured Aquabacterium sp. | reverse complement strand
GCGGCCAGCTTCTCGCGGTCTTCGCGGCGGCGGCGCAGGCGGGTGATGGGGTGGCGCTGGGCGGCCGGGTCCAGCACGTGGCTGACCAGGGCCGGCAGGCACACGGTGTGCGGCACGCGCCGCGCGAAGGCGGCGAAGCTGCCCGACCAGCCTTCCAGCGCGGCCAGCGCACGCGCCGTGCCGTGCACCGCGGGGTCGGGTTCGATGCCGGCCGCGGGAAAGGTGAGCAACGCCCCGCCCTGCTGCAGGTGCCGCAGCGCGGCGCGCACCACGGCGCGGCGGCCTGCAGCGCCCTCTTCCGGGTCGTCGGACGGCACGAAGATCAGCTGCCGCGCCACCGCCGGCAGCGCGCGCAGGAAGGGCCGGTCCAGCGCGATGACGCGCAGGTCGGGCCGCGCGGCCAGGCTGGCGATGAGCGCCACGGTGTCGGTCATGCCCGGGTGGTTGGCCAGCACGCACAGCGGGCCTTCGCGCGGGACCCGCGCCGCGCCCGACACCGCCAGCCCGCCGGCCATGCGCTGCAGCATCCAGGCGCTGCCCCGGGCCAGGCCGTGCGCGGCCACCTGCGCGTCGAACGCCCGCGCCACCTCGGCGAAGCGCCGCGCCGGCGGACGGAAGAGGGACCGGACGAGCGGCCCGAACGGCGACCGGCCCCAGCGTGCCAGCCCCACGGCGTCCAGCAGGTCGTCGGTGTTGATCTCGGTCAGCGTGTCCAGCGGGCTGGATGGCGTGGCGGCCAGGGGCTCGGCGAGCATGGGTGCAGTCTATGCAGGCCCGGTCCGATCGGCACGTGCCGCGGGGCAAGCCAACAGGTCACGGGCACCGATTGCCACCGGCGTGCCGGCTGAAGCACGGCCGGGCACGCCGCCTGCCGCGTCCACCCGCGATGAAATACGAAGTGCACCGCGCAGGCCACCGGCTGGAAGCCATCGGCGCGCACAGCGGCTTTCGCATCCGCATGTCGACGCTGGCGGCCACCGACCTGGCGCACTGGCCGGTCACCGTGCACGTCCGCGGTTCCGAGAGCGAGGACGAGCGCAAGGTGGACGTGCCGCACCGCGAGCTGCGCAGCGCCGAGGAGGCCTTCGACTTCGGCTACCGCTGCGCCACGCTGTGGATCGATGCCTGGGCGCACCGGCGCGATTGAGGGCACCTTTGCACCATCGGGGCCATCAGCGGGCCATCCGCAGGCCATCCGCGGGCCACCAGGGGAGCGACCAGCCCGGCCACAGCGCGGCACCCTCGCGGCGTCCGCCGCCACTGCCCCTCACGGCGCCGGGTGCGCTTCCCCCACCAACTCCGCCAGCGCATTCAGCAAGGCCGCCGGGTCCGCCGGCTTGGTGAAGTGGCGCTCGAAACCCGCGTCTTCGGCCCGCTGCTTGTCGCCGCGCTGGCCGAAGCCGGTCAGCGCGATCAGCTTGCCGTTCCAGCCCGGCGCGGCCGCGCGCAGCGCCTGCGCCAGCTGGTAGCCGTCCATGTCGGGCAGGCCGATGTCGAGGATGGCCACGTCGGGCCGGAAGGCGTCGACCAGCGCGATGGCCTCGCGCGGGTGCGCCACCGCCTGCACCGCGTAGCCGGCCACGCGCAGCACCTCGGCCAGCGTGTCCAGCGCATCGGGCTTGTCGTCCACCAGCAGCACGCGGCCCGCGCCGCCGGCCGCGCTGTCCAGCAGCGGCTGTTCCGCCAGCGCGGGCGCCGGCAAGGTGGGCAGCGTGATCGTGAACTGGGCGCCGTGGCCCGAACCCGCGCTGGTGGCGCTGATGCGGCCGCCGTGCAGCTCCACCACCGAGCGCACGATGGCCAGGCCCAGCCCCAGGCCGCCGCGCGCGCGTTCCAGCGGCTGCGGCGCCTGGTAGAAGGGTTCGAAGACATGGGCCAGCGTCTCGGCGTCCATGCCCTCGCCCTCGTCGCTCACGCGCAGTTCGGCCATGCCGTCGGGCCGGGGCGGCTGCAGCGCCACGGTCACCGTGCCGCTGGGGCAGAAGCGCAGCGCATTCACCAGCAGGTTGGTGATGGCCTGCACCAGCCGCGTCTCGTCCCCGTTCACCCACACCGGCGCGCCGGGCAGCTGCACCGCAATGGCCTGGCCACTCACATTCACGCTGGGCTGCACGCTTTCGGCCGCGCGTTCCACCAGCGCCGACAGGTTCAGCGCGTGCATGCGCAGTTCCATCTTGCCCTGCGCGATGCGCGAGATGTCCAGCAGGTCGTCCACCAGCCGGCGCATGTGGTCCACCTGGCGCCGCATCACCTGGCGTTCGCGCAGCAGCTGGTCGCCGGCCTTCAGGTCCATCAGGTGCAGCGCGGTGAGCATGGGCGACAGCGGGTTGCGCAGCTCGTGCCCCAGCACGGCCAGGAAATGGTCTTTCGCCTGCGCGGCCGCGCGCGCCTGGCCCAGGGCCTGGTGGATGTCCTCGCGCGCCTGCTGCTGGCGCTGCGCGGCGGCCTGCAGGGCCTGCGCCATCTGGTCCAGCTCGGCGATGTCGGTGGCCGGCGGCGCCAGCGCCTGGCCATCGCCCAGCGCCACCGCCTGGTCGCGCACGCCGGCAATGCCGCTGTTGATCTGCCACGCGATGCGCCGCGCCAGCAGCAGGCTGGCCAGCACCGAGGCCAGCGCGCCCGCCAGGTACCAGCCCACGCTGACCAGCAGCGCGGCCTTGATCGGCGCCGTGGGTGCGCCCACCGCCACCGTCCAGCGGGATGCGGGCAGCCGCGTGAACCCGGTGTAGACCTCGTCGCCTTCCAGCGAGCGCGTGATGCCCCAGCCCGAAGCGCCCGGCTTGTCCTGCAGCAGCGCGCGCAGCGTGGGCGAGGCCTTGCCGCTGCTGTGGTCGCGCGTGCGGGCGACGCGGCTGAGCGAGCTGTCGAACACGCCGATGACCCAGCCCGG
>CBIHPZ010000644.1:0-2891 GCA_966211865.1 uncultured Aquabacterium sp. | reverse complement strand
AGCCGCGGAACTCGCTCTCCAGCTCCTGGATGATCTTGCCGTTGCCGCGCACCGGACCATCCAGGCGCTGCAGGTTGCAGTTGATGACGAAGATCAGGTTGTCCAGCTTCTCGCGTGCGGCCAGGCCGATCGCGCCCAGCGATTCCGGCTCGTCCATCTCGCCGTCGCCGCAGAAGACCCAGACCTTGCGCTTGCTGGTGTCGGCGATGCCGCGGGCATGCAGGTACTTCAGGAAACGGGCCTGGTAGATCGCCATCAAGGGGCCGAGGCCCATCGAGACGGTGGGGAACTGCCAGAACTCCGGCATCAGCTTCGGGTGCGGGTAGCTCGAGAGGCCCTTGCCGTCGACTTCCTGGCGGAAGTTCAGCAGCTGTTCCTCGCTGATGCGGCCTTCCATGAAGGCGCGGGCATAGACGCCCGGCGCGGAATGGCCCTGGATGTACAGCAGGTCGCCGCCGTGGTCTTCGGTGGCGGCGTGCCAGAAGTGGTTGAAGCCGGCGCCGAACATGGTGGCGACCGACGCGAAGGAGGAGATGTGGCCACCCAGGTCGCCGCCGTCCGCGGGGTCGAGCCGGTTGGCCTTGACGACCATCGCCATCGCGTTCCAGCGCATGTAGGCGCGCAGGCGCTCCTCGATCTCGAGGTTGCCGGGGCAGCGCTCTTCCTGGTCGGTGGGGATGGTGTTGACGTAGGCCGTGTTGGCCGAGAAGGGATGGTCGATGCCGGCCTGGCGGGCTTCGCCGATCAGCTTTTCCAGCAGGAAGTGGGCACGTTCAGGGCCCTCGCTCGCGATGACGGCGTTCAGCGCGTCCAGCCATTCACGGGTTTCCTGGGCATCGGCATCGTTGGCGGCGGCGCCGAGAAACGATTCGGGCACTGCGGACATCGCTTGTCTCCTGTGTCAGAACGGGGATGGAATCGGGGCGGGGGCCGGCTCGGGACGCGCGCGCAGGCGGGGGCCGGACGGCGCGAAGTTTGACACAACTGCCTCCGCTTTCCAAATGATGCGAAGCACTTTCGCATAGTGAAACTACGTAGCCGTCGAACGCATCCCAAGGCCCTGGATCGGGCATTCGGCAACGGCCGCACGGAGGACGGCCCGGGATAATTCCCCGATGCCCCTGAACCCGCGCAGTTCGGCCTCATCCAGCACCGCCCCCATCGGCCGCCGCCTGCTCGGCCGCTGGTGGCGCCGCCAGTCGCCTGCGCGGCAGGACCGCTTCGCCACGCTGGCACCGCTGGTGTCGGTGCTGCTGTTCCTGGCGGCCATCATTTCGGCCTTCTGGTACCTGCGCAACGAGGAGATCGAGCGCGAGGCCGAGGCCGTCAAGCGCGACACCGAGATCGCCCAGCAGCAGATCCGCCTGCGCCTCATCGAGAACCAGGAACAGCTGGTGCGCATGGCGCGCGAGATCGTCACCCGCGAACTGGACGGCGCCAGCTTCCTCGACCAGGCGGCGCGCTTCACCGCCGACCGCCCCGAGATCCAGCAGCTGAGCTGGATCGGCGCCGAGCGCCAGGTGCGCGCGCGCCAGACCGCCTATTTCGAACGCGAGCTGCCGCCGGCCAAGATCACCGTTCCCGCGCCCACCAAGCGCCGGGGCAACGCGGCCGCGTCGGCCGCCGACGAAGCCGCCAGCGCCGCCGCGGTGGCGGCGGCCAATGCCGCGGGCACGTCCGGCCGGCCCAGCGAGGCCGACTGGGCCTTCATCGCCGCGCGCGACGTGCGACAGCCCATCTACTCGCGCCCCTTCAAGGACCCGGCCGGCACGCTGGTGTTCGAGCTGCACGTGCCGCTGCTGGACAAGGGCAGCTTCTCCGGCGCGCTGGTCGTCGAATATTCGATCGACGTGCTGCTGCGCCATTTCGTGCCCAGCGAAGTGACCGCGCGCCACGCCATCGCGGTGGTCGACGAGCGTGAACGCGTCATCGCCAGCTCCGTCACGCCGATGCCGGGCCCGACCCGCGTGCCGGCGTCCATCGCGCACGACGTGCCGCTGGCCCCCGCCGCCAACGGCCTGATCCTGCGCGGCACCGGCTACCGCACTTCCGTCGGCCTGATCGGCAACACGCTGTTCTGGATGGTGGTGGCGCTGTCGGTGCTGACGGTGTGGATGCTCTTGGGCACCTGGCGCCACATGCGCCGGCGCGGGCAGATCCAGGGCGCGCTGGTGGCGGAAACCAACTTCCGCCGCGCGATGGAGAACTCCATGCTGACGGGCATGCGGGCGATGGACCTCGAAGGACGCGTCAGCTACGTCAACCCGGCCTTCTGCGCGATGACCGGCTTCACCGAGCACGAGCTGATCGGCCGCCTGCCGCCCTACCCCTACTGGCCGCACGACCGCATCGAGGAGAACTCGCGCCTCTTGCAGCAGGAACTGCAGGGCCGCAGCCCGGCCGGCGGCATCGAGGTCAAGGTGATGCGCAAGAACGGCACGCTGTTCGACGCGCGCATGTACGTCTCGCCGCTGGTGGACGCGCGCGGCCACCAGACCGGCTGGATGACCTCGATGACCAACATCACCGAGGCCAAGCGCATCCGCGACCAGTTGTCGGCCTCGCACGAGCGCTTCACCACCGTGCTGGAAGGCCTGGACGCGGCGGTGTCGGTGCTGTCGGTGCAGCAGGGCGAGCTGCTGTTCGCCAACCGCTCCTACCGCCTGTGGTTCGGCGCCGAGGCGCGCGGCCACGCACTGCTGGCCAGCGGTGCCGGCCCGGCCGTGCCCTTCATCGCCGAGCCGGACGACGCGGTGGATGGCCTCTCCGGCCTGCCGGCGCAGGAGCTGACCGGCATCGGCACCAACCCGCGCGAGGTCTACGTGCACCAGCTGGACAAGTGGTTCGACGTGCGCTCGCGCTACCTGCAGTGGACCGACGGCCGCCTGGCG
>CBIHPZ010000643.1:0-2892 GCA_966211865.1 uncultured Aquabacterium sp. | reverse complement strand
CACAACCGCACCCGCTTCGCCATCGTCACCCACCCCGACCGGCATCCGGCACCCAAGCCCTCTGGCCACGACTGCACCAGCCTCATCGTGTCGGTCGACAACAAGCCGGGCGCGGTGCACGACATGCTGGTGCCGCTGAAGCTGCACGGCGTCTCGATGACGCGCTTCGAGTCGCGCCCGGCCCGCTCCGGGCAGTGGGAGTACTACTTCTACATCGACATCGAAGGCCACCCGGACGACCCGCGCGTGGACACCGCGCTGCGCGCCCTGCGCGAGGCCTGTGCCTTCTTCAAGGTGCTGGGCACCTACCCCATCGACGTGCACTGACAAGACAGGCCCACGACACCGTGCCAAGTCCCATGTTCAACCAGCTCGGCGTGATCGGCTGCGGCCTGATGGGCGGCTCGTTCGCGCTGGCCCTGAAGCGCGCCGGGCTGGTGAAGCGCGTCATCGGCTACAGCAAGTCCCCGTCGACCACCGAACTGGCCAAGCGCCTGGGCGTGATCGACGATTCCGCCGAGTCCGCCCTGCTCGCGGTCGCGGGCTCCGACATCGTGCTGATCGCCGTGCCGGTCGCGGCCACCGAGGCCACCTTCAAGGCCATCCGCCACCTGGTGGAGCCGGGCGTGCTGTTCATGGACGTCGGCTCGACCAAGCGCGACGTGGTGGACACCGCGCGCCGCGTGCTGAAGGAACGCGTCGGCGCCTTCGTGCCTGCGCACCCCATCGCCGGCAAGGAAAGCGCCGGCGTCTCGCATGCCGATGCGTCGCTCTACGCCGGCCGCCAGGTCATCCTGACGCCGCTGCCGCAGACCGCGCCCGAGCTGGTGCAGAAGGCCACCGACGTCTGGTCGGCCATCGGCTCGCAGGTGCTGAAGATGTCGCCGGAGAACCACGACGCCGCCTTCGCCGCCGTCAGCCACCTGCCGCACCTGCTGGCCTTCGCCTACTTCGGCGCCATCATGAACCAGCCGGCGGGACGCGACTTCCTGTCGCTGGCCGGCCCCGGCTTCCGCGACTTCACCCGCATCGCCGCCAGCGACCCCGCCGTGTGGCGCGACATCCTGATGGCCAACCGCGAGGAAGTGCTGAAGCAGGCCACGCGATTCCGCCATGCGCTCGATGCGCTCGAGCACGTCATCAAGGCCGGCAACCCGCAGGCACTGGAAGACCTGATCCGCGGCGCGGCCGATGGCCGCAGCAACTGGCAGATCGGCGGCGCACGCGGATCATCCGCGAAGTAGCCGCCCCGCCGAACCACCTTCGATCACCCGGGCCGGGCACGCGCCGGCCCACCGTTCCGACCGTTCCCCGAGCCCCATGTACGACCTTCCCTTCCTCGACCTGCCACCGCTGCGCGAGGCAGCGGGCGCCGTGCGCCTGCCGGGCTCCAAGAGCATCTCCAACCGTGTGCTGCTGCTGGCGGGCTTGAGCGAAGGCAGCACCACCGTGCACGACCTGCTCGACTCCGACGACACGCGGGTGATGCTGGCCGCGCTGCGGGCGCTGGGTTGCACGATTGAACAGGAGGCCGTCGGCAGCCCCTTGCGCGTGCAGGGCCTGGGCGGGCGCCTGTCGGTGCACGAGGCGGCCCTCTTCCTCGGCAACGCCGGCACGGCCATGCGCCCGCTGGCCGCCGCGCTGGCGGTGCTGGCCGCGCTGCAGGGCGGGCGCTTCGAGCTCTCCGGCGTGCCGCGCATGCACGAACGGCCGATCGGCGACCTGGTGGATGCGCTGCGCCAGCTCGGCTGCAGCGTCGACCACCTGGGCCAGGACGGCTACCCGCCGCTGCGCCTGTCGGGCCAGGCCGGCGGCTCCCTGCACCTGTCAAGCGACATACGCGTCCGTGGCGACGTCTCCAGCCAGTTCCTCACCGCGCTGCTGCTGGCGCTGCCGCTGGCCAGCGCCGCCGGCCCGATCAGCATCGCGGTGGAAGGCGAGCTGATCTCCAAGCCCTACATCGAGATCACGCTCAACCTGCTGGCGCGCTTCGGCATCACGGTGGAACGCCAGGGCTTCAGCCGCTTCACGATTCCTGCCGGCAGCCGCTACCGCTCCCCCGGCAACATCCACGTCGAGGCGGATGCCTCCTCGGCCTCCTACTTCGTCGCGCTGGGCGCCATCGCCGGACGAGACGCTGCGGTGCGCATCGAAGGCGTCGGGCTGGATTCGATCCAGGGCGACATCCGCTTCGTCGAGGCGGCGCGCTTGATGGGCGCACAGGTCGAGGGCGGCCCGGCGCACCTCAGCGTGCGGCGCGGCGCCTGGCCGCTGAAGGCCATCACGCTCGACTGCAACCACATCCCGGATGCGGCGATGACGCTGGCGGTGATGGCGCTGTACGCCGAGGGCACGACGCGGCTCACCAACATCGCCAGCTGGCGCGTCAAGGAAACCGACCGCATCGCCGCGATGGCGGCCGAGCTGCGCAAGATGGGCGCAACGGTGGAGGAAGGGCCGGACTTCATCGCCGTGACGCCGCCCGCCGCGAACGGCTGGCGCACGGCGCCGATCCACACCTACGACGACCACCGCATCGCGATGTGCCTGTCGTTGGCGGCCTTCAACCCCGCCAAGCTGCCGGTGCGCATCCTCGACCCGAAGTGCGTCGCCAAGACCTTCCCGGACTACTTCGAGGCGCTGTTCTCGATCACGCGCACCGATGCCAGCCTGATCCCGGTCATCACCATCGACGGCCCCACCGCCTCCGGCAAGGGCACGCTGGCGGCCGCCGTGGCGGCCCGGCTGGGCTATCACCAGCTGGATTCCGGCCTGCTGTACCGCGCCACCGCGCTGGCCGCCCAGCGGCAAGGCGTGCCGGCGGAGGACGAGGCCGGCGTGGCGAGCGTGGCCACCCGCCTGGCCCTGCGCTTCGACGGCGAGCGCGTGCTG
>CBIHPZ010000642.1:0-2899 GCA_966211865.1 uncultured Aquabacterium sp. | reverse complement strand
CGGCTGGCCAGCAGGTCGCCGTTCTGCGCCAGCAGCAGCAGGCTGCCGTCGGCGCGTTCGATGCCAGCGCTCAAAGTCAGCGGCACACCGGTCTCCAGCCGTTCCCAGCTGCCGCCGCCGTCCGTCGAACGGAAGGCGTGGCCGCGCAGGCCGAAGGCGATCAGGCTGCCCGAGCGCGTGGGCAGCAGGCCGAAGAAGCTGCCCTTGTAGGGCGAGGCCAGCGGCTCGAAGCTGTCGCCGCCGTCGCTGGAGCGCAGCAGCAGGCCCTGCTCGCCGGCGACGAAGAGCTGCCGGCCGAGCCAGCGCGCGGCATAGAGGTGCAGGCTCTTCGGGTTCGGCAGGCGGGCCGGCGCCACGGGGTGCCAGCGGGCGCCACCGTCGCGGGTTTCCACCGCCAAACCGTAGGCGCCGACCGCCAGGCCGCGCGGGCCGGCCAGGTCCAGGTCGAAGAAGGGCTTGTCCGGGCCTTCGTCCACCAGGCGCTGTGCGCGCTGTCGTGCGGCGTCATCCGGCGCGGCGGCCAGTGCCTGGCGTGCGGCTTCAATGCCGTCCATTTGACGCGTCCACGTGGCACCGCCGTCGTCGGTGCGCAGGATCACGCCCAGGTGGCCGGCGGCCCAGCCGCGCTGCCCATCGGCGAAGTGCAGGGCCGTCAGGCTGGCCTGCACCGGCACGCGGGCCTGTGCCCAGGTGGCGCCATCGTCGTCGCTGACGCGCACGATGCCGCGTTCACCGGCGGCCACCAGGCGCCGCCCGGCGCGGGCCACGGCCAGCATCGCGGCACCGGCGGCGCGTGGGGTGATCAGCGCCGGTTTGCGCAGCGCCGCCGGCACGCCGGGCCCTGGCGCGACCTGCGCGCGGGCCGTCGCAGCCGACGCAGCCGAGGCCTCGATCGCAGTTGCAGACCCGGACGCCCCGAGCGCCGCGGACCCCCACGCGCCCGCCACCGGCAGCAGCCCCAGCGCCATTACCTGCCGGCGTGTGCTCATGAGCGCATCCCTGGCGCCGCGCGCCTCCCCGCCAAGCGGGGGTGATCCCCTTCGGGCGGCCGGGCGGGGCTCACCGCGCGCCCTCGTTCGCCAGCTCTTCGGGGCTGAAGAAGCTGCGCGGCAGCGGCGGCACCGGCTTGTACTGCACCGGCAGCTCGTTGGATGCCATGTTCAGGTAGTAGGCGCCGGTTTGCAGGTCGTAGCCGCCCCACAGCATGTTGCCGATCACGGCGGGAATGTCCGGCGCCAGCAGCGTCAGCGTGTAGTTGGTGCGCCAGAGCTCGCCCTTGGCGTCCCAGCCGTCCAGCAGCACGATCTGCCAGCTGTCCTCGTCCACGTAGTAGCGGCGCTTGGGCACCACGTGGCGCTTGCCGGCGGCCAGCGTCGCTTCCACCTCCCACACGCGGTGCAGTTCCCAGCGCACAAGCGCGGGGTTCAGCGTGTTGGGCGTCACCAGGTCGGCCACCTTCGCCGCCGCGGCGCGGTTGTTGTTGTAGGGGATGTAGACCTCGCGCTTGCCCAGCAGCTTCAGCTCGTGCTTGTCCAGCGGGCCGAAGAGCATGAAGGCCTCGTCGAACAGGCCGATGCCGGAGGTGACGGAATCGGGCGTGTCGTAGGCCACCGAAGGCGCCTTGCGCACGCGGCGCTGGCCCACCAGGTACTGCCACAGGCCGCGCGGCTGCGCCGCCGTCAGGCCGTCGTGGGCCAGGATGGCTTCGCCGGCCTTCGAGCCCGGCTCGCTGACCACGAACTTGCCGAGCTGGAAGTAGCCGTCGAACTTGTCGGTGGCCGCGTCAAGGTCGTAATAGGGGCGGCGAAAGGTCTGCGTGCCGCCGGAGGCCATCGCGCGCTTGCCGTCGGACGTCATCACCCACACCCGCACCGGGGCCTGCACCGTGGTGCCGGTCCAGGCCAGGCGGTGGTTCAGGATGACCTCGTAGCCGTCCTTGGGGATGGGGAACGGGATGCCACCCATCGCGCCTTCCACGCCGTGGCCGCCGTCCACCGCCTTGGCCTTGGTGGCGTTGCGGAAGGTGTTGTCGTAGACGTATTGCGGTGCGGCGGCGCTGCGGCGCGTGGGGTAGACCTCGAGCTTGAAGTCGGGGTACTTCTTCAGCAGCGCCTTCACGCCCTCGGTCAGGCGCGCGGCATGCGCGTCCATGTTCTTGGCGGTGATGGTCAGCGTGGGCTTGTCGGCCGCGAAAGGATCGGGGCGTGGGTCGCCGGGCTTGTAGCCGGCCGGGGCCTTGGTCACGCCGCCTTCCCAGGCGGGAATGCTGCCGTCCTTGTTGCCGGCGCGCTCGGCACCGACCGGCGTCAGCGTGGTCTTGAGCTTGGCGGCCTCGTCGGCTGACACGGCGGCCGACGCGCCGAAGCCCGCCGTGACCAGTGTGGCCGCCAGGGCGGCCGTGAACTTGAATTGCATCGTGGTGCTCCTGATTCGCTAATTCCGCAAAGGCGCGTCCGTCAGAACGTGCGCGACACGCTGAAACTGAGGTGCGCGCGGTCGCGCAGCGACTGGCCGAAGCTGAGCTGGCGTGGCGAGGCGGTGCCGGGTTTCAGGTTCTCGGTGAAGCTCTTCTCGTCACCGAAGTAGCCCGTGTACGCCAGCGCCACGTTCCACTCGTTCTGGTACTTGCCCTTCAGGCCGATGCTGTAGTCGCCCGCATCGGACGCGCCGCCCGCGAAGTTGAAGATCGCCGACGAGCGCCCGCCGAAGTTCCACCCCAGCCCGATCGGCACCGACAGGTCCAGCCCCGGCAGCACCTGGAAGTACTGCGGCTCGAACAGCATGCGGAAGGCCCAGGCGCCCTTGGTGGTGTGGGGGTCCAGCCCGCCCAGGCCCACGCTTGTTCCGTTGGGGCCGATGGCGAAGATGTCGCGCGTGATCTTCAGCCGCCGGTTGTAGG
>CBIHPZ010000641.1:0-2901 GCA_966211865.1 uncultured Aquabacterium sp. | reverse complement strand
CAGGCGCCTAACGCCCATAAAGCGCGTTGCCGCGTCAGCGCTCGGCGTCTTCGTTCACAAAGCTCACCACGGCCTGCCGCCGCCGGTCCACCCGCAGCTGGAACACGTCCGGCCGCGCGTAGTGCCCCACCGGGTCGAAGTTCTGCCGCTCGCGCAAGACCTCCGAATGCCGCAGGCGCTGCACCAGCAGGTCTTCCCTGCCGACCACCGGCCCGGCCAGCCACTCGCCCGACGGCGACATGATCCCCGAACCGCCGTTGGCCAGCCATTCGGGGCAGCCGTCGAGCATCACGCTGAAGGGCTGGTCGGCGGGCACGTGCTCGCGCCCCAGCAGGCCTGAAGCCGCCAGCACGTAGCTGCGGCCTTCGCGCGCCAGGAAGCGCGTGGTCTCCTCGGTGTTGCGCAGGTTGCCGGGCCACAGCGCCACGTGCAGGTCTTCGCCCTGCGCGTGCAGCGCGCTGCGGGCCAGCGGCATCCAGTTCTCCCAGCAGTTCAGGCTGCCCACCGAGAAGCGCCCCACGCGATGCACCTGCAGGCCATGGCCATCGCCCTGCGCCCAGCTGAGCCGCTCTTCATAGGTCGGCATCAGCTTGCGGTGCACGGACGCGATGCCGCCGTCGGCGCGCACGTGCACGCGCGAGCAGTAGATGCTGTGGCCGCCGCGGTCCGCCGGCCGCTCCATCACGCCCAGCACCACGTCGATGCTGCCTTCACGGGCCGCGCGGCAGAGGTCGGACAGGTGCCCGGCCTCGATGTCGACGGACTGGTCGACGTAGCGCGCGTGGATCGCCTTCTGCAGCGACGACTCGAAGCGCGCGGCATCGGTGTGCTCCAGCCAGAACGGGTAGCCCGGCAGCAGCGCCTCGCCGAAGGCCACCAGCCGGCAGCCTTCGGCCGCGGCTCGGCGCACCCACTGCACCACCTTGGCCAGCGTGGCCTCGCGCTGCAGCCACACGGGCGCGATCTGCGCCACGCCCACCACCAGTTCGTCGTCGTTCACGTCCACCACCATCACCTTCGCTTCTGCAAGGAGTTCCTATCGCCCCAAAGGCGCGTCCACGGCATGGCGCGCCGGCATCGCGCCGCGCCAGAACACCACCACGTTGCCCGCCGCCACCAGGCCGAGGCCCAGCACGCCGGCCGCGGTCCAGCGGTAGCCCTCGACCAGCGCCGACACGTTCAGCGCCACCACGGGGAACAGCACCGTGCAATAGGCGGCGCGGTCGGCGCCCAGGCGGCCCACCAGCGTCAGGTAGGCGGTGAAGCCGATCACCGACCCGGGGATCGCCAGGTACAGCCAGGCGCCGACGTAGGTCGGCGAGAGGTCGAAGGACGGCGCCTCGCCGCGCAGCAGCGCGTAGACCGAGACGGCGGCGGTGCCGACCAGCATGGCCCAGGCGTTGGTCTGCAGCGGCGTGAGGCCTTGGCGTTGCAACGCCCCGGACAGCAGGTTGCCCAGCGAGAAGCAGCAGGTGCCGGCCATCGCCAGCACCAGGCCCCACAGCACTTCGCGCCGCGCCAGGTCGGCCAGCAGCTCGGTGCCGAACAGCAGCGCCAGGCCGCCCAGGCCGAAGGCCGCGCCCGCCATCACCCGCGGCTTGATGGGCTGCCCCTGCAGCAGGCGCGCGTTCAGCGCGTTCCACAGCGGCGCGGTGGAGAAGCACACGGCCACCAGGCCGCTGGCGATCCACTGGCTGGCGTGCAGGAAGCACAGGAAATTCAGGCAGAACAGGCACAGGCCCTGGGCCAGCAGCAGCGGCACGGCGGCGCGCGGCGGGCGCTTCAGCTGACCGCGCAGGGCCAGCCAGCCCAGCAGCACGACGCCGGCCAGCGCAAAGCGCCAGGCGATGGACCAGGCGATCGGCACGCTGCCGAGCTGCAGTTTCAGCGCGATCCAGGTGGTGCCCCAGATCAGGACCGTGGCGACGTAGAGGCCGGCGGTGCTGGTCATCAAAGCCGGCCCGGCCGCCCGAAGGGCACTGAGCGGCCCCCGAGGGCCGCGAACGACATGAGCTTGGGGCTGTGCATGGAGGGCGAGTCTGGCCGCCGGCGTGCGCCGGGCGTGGCAGGAACTTGCGGTTTTCAACGGCCGACGCGCGCCGCCGCGCGCACGCGCCAGCGGCCGCGCGTAAGCTGCGCGCCGATGTCGCTTACCGACGCCCCGCTCGACCGCTTCGGCATGAGCCGCGAGATGCTGCGCTCGCGCGCCGTGCCGCTGCGCGCGGCGTCCGTGGGCTGCGAAGGCGCCTGGCTGGTCCAGTGGGCCAACGCGGACACCGAGACCATCTACGAGCAGCTGAACCACCACACCCTGTCGCTGTACCTGCAGGGTGGGCACCAGGTGCGCAACCTGGACCTGCCGTCGGCCCGCGGCGCGCCCGGCGCGCTGTGCTGCATGCCCGCCGGCCACCGTTCGCGCTGGGCGGTGAAGGGCTCGCTGCAGCTGCTGCACCTGTACCTGCCCACCCTGCCCCTGGCCCTGGCCGCCGAACAGTGGTTCGACCGCGACCCGCGCCTGGCGCACCTGCAGGACCGCATCTGGTTCGAGGACGAGGTGCTGTCCAAGCTGGGACAGCGCGTGGCGGCGCTGGACTGGACGGAAACCGACGCCGCGCTGGCGCTGCAGGAGCTGACCCTGCAGCTGCAGGCGCGGCTGCTGCAGGCCCACGGCGGGCTGCGCATGCCGGCGGCGGCCGGCACGTGGCGCGGCGGCCTGTCACCGGCCGCGCGCCGGCGCGTGCTGGAGGCCGTCGAGGCCGCGCCCGACGGCTCGCCCAGCCTGGACGACCTGGCGGCCGCGGCGTGCCTGTCGCCCTTCCACTTCGTGCGCATGTTCAAGCAGAGCTTCGGCCTGAGCCCGCACGCCTGGGTGATGCAGCGGCGCCTGGCCAAGGCGCGCGC
>CBIHPZ010000640.1:0-2905 GCA_966211865.1 uncultured Aquabacterium sp. | reverse complement strand
GGCGGCGAAGCCCCCGGGTTCTAAGCCAGCGCGACGGGATCCAGCCGCCGGTGCGGCGCCTCGACCAGATCGCGGCGGTGCCAGCCCTGGCCGGGGCGGATCGGGTACTCGGCGGCGTAGGTCGCGTCGGCCGAGACGATCTCCAGGTACAGCACCGGCGTGCCGTTGCCGTCCAGCCGCTCGCCGACGTAGGCGAACAGCGTGTCGGGCCGCTTTTCCATCAGCAGCTTGTCGAACAGCGCGCGGCGGCGCAGCGGGTCGGCGATGGCCGACGCGTCCTCGATGCCGCGCGCGGCCAGCGGCAGCCAGTCGGTGGCCAGCAGCACGCCGGGGATGCAGGTGTCCATCTCCACCGCGTAGACCTGGCCGTCGGTCTGCATGCCACGCCGCACGTAGGCGCGCAGCGGGGTGAAGAACTCGCGGAACGCGGCATTGATGTCCGCGGATTCCATGAAGCGATGCTGGCGCGCGCCGCGGTGGTCGTTGCGCAGCAGGTCTCGAATGAAATCAGTGGTCTTCATGCGTCGGTCTTCGGCCGGGGCGGCAAGCGTCTTGAGTCAAAGAAGGGCCGGGAACACGGCCCGTCCGTGCACATAGCATGCAGCACCTGACTCCTTCAAAGCCCACCGGACGGGCTCCGCGAGCGTGATCAAATTCATCACTTTTGACCGTGTTACCGCCATGCATGAAAGACGTCACGCTGGACTGACGACGCCGGGAAGCCCGGCATGAAGCTGCACATGGCCGAGAACTCGCTGTTCGCGATCCTGCTGCGCAACCCGTGGTGGATCAGCCTGCTGATCTTCATCGGCATCGGCCTGCTGACGGCGGCGCTGCTGCCGGCGCCGTGGCGGCTGGCGGGGGCGCTGTCGGGCCTGCCCTTCCTGGTCATCGCTGTGATGGCGGCCCGCCGCCAATGGCACCAGCCCAGCGCCGCCGCGGTGCAGCGCACGGCCGACACCCTGGCCGCCCTGCCCTGGCCCGCCTTCGAGGCCCTGCTGACCCGCGGTTTCGAGCGCGAGGGCTACAGCGTGAAAGCGCTGCCGGCCGGCCGCAGCAGCGGTGCCGACCTGGAACTGGAGCGCAACGGCCAGCGCACCCTGGTGGCCGCGCGGCGCTGGAAGTCCGCCCGCATCGGCGTCGAAGCCCTGAAGCCGCTGCTGGCCGCGCGCGAGGCGGCGGAAGCGGACGCCGCGATCTTCATCGGCCTGGGCCAGCTCAGCGAGCAGGCCCTGCCCTACGCGGCCGAGAACCGCCTGCAGGTCTGGCAGGCCGCGCAGCTGGCGAAGATGGCCGAAGCCGAGGCGCGCAAGTAGGCGCAAGCCTCACGTCGGCGCGCGTGGCGGCCGGGGCTCGGACCCCGCCGGTCGCCCCCCCAATTTGCGCGGCGGATGTCCCGCTGGCCCGGGCTACGATGCTCGCCCCGCGCGCGGCCCGCCGCGGGCACGACAGCCAGGACGCATCGCGACGATGCATCCGGCAGGTATCCGACACGCGTCCGACACGCACCCAAGAGCCCCGGTCCAGGGGCACGACCACGCAGGGAGCCCTTCTTGATCCGCCGTTCCATCACCTTCACGCTGCTGGCCGCCACGCTGGCGCTGGCCTCTTGCGGCGGCGGCTCGTCCGCGCCCGACGCGTCCAGCGCGGCCTCTTCTTCGGCCACGGCGCAAGCCGCCGCCGCGGCCCTGCGCGCCGCCCCCACGCGCCAGCACGCCCAGACCGCCGCGCCCGCCGCCAACCCGGCCGATGCGCTGGACGCCGCGAACCAGCTGATGGACTACGCCGAGACCTGGTTCCCCAACTTCTTCCCCGAGCACGCCAGCACCGCCAGCGCGCTGGGCTACGACTACCGCGCCTACTCCACCGGCATCTACCTGGGCGTGCGCGACGGCCAGGTCTACGTGCTGGGCGGCACCTTCGGCACCGAGGCGGTGGCCGTGGGCGCGCTGACCAGCTTCATCACCCCCAGCCCGCGCTGGGTGTCCACGCTGTGCGCCCGGCCCGGCGACACGCAGGACGTGGCCACCACGCCGGCCGCCGCCGTGGGCCGCAACGCCGGCGTCACGCTGGCCGGTTGCAACGGCGCCATCGGCACCGTGCGCTGGAAGCAGACCGCCGGCCCCACCGTCACGCTGGTCGCCGACCGCACGCAGACCCTCAGCTTCGACCCGCCGCAGGCCGGCAGCTACACCTTCCAGGCCGACTACACCGACGCCGCCGGTGCCAAGCGCAGCCGCACCGCCACGCTGCAGGTGGCGGCCGCGGACGGCGCCGCCACCGGCCTGACGGTGCGCGCCAGCCATTCGGTGCGCATGGGCGGCAAGGTCTCGGTGCGGGCCTGGCCCACGCTGGCCGAAGGCGACAGCGTGAAGGCGGTGACCTGGACCCAGATCGAAGGCCCGCCGGTGACGCTGGACCTGAAGACCAGCCGCGTGGCCTTCTTCACCGCGCCCGACGTGCCGCGCGACACCCTGATCCGGCTGCGCGCCACCCTGCACACCAGCGCCGGCCGCATGGCCAGCGACGAGGTCATGGTGCTGGTGGAGCGCTACGACCAGGCGCCGGACGGCGACATCATGGCCATCTGGAGCGGCGACCACGTGCCGCGCACCTACGCCTACGTCAACGACGGCCCCTTCGCCAGCGTGCTGCGCCGCTGCAGCTACGACCCGGCGATGAACGTCGACCGGCCGCAGACGATCTGCACCCTTGCCACCCTCCCCTTCCTGGGGCAGACCACCGACAACAAGCTGCCCACGGTGGAACAGGTGATGGCCCGCGTGCTCGTCTCGCACGACTGGGCGGGCCGCAACTTCGAGGCCTTCCTGCGCACCAAGGACGAGCGCGGCGACTTCCGCCGCATGCTCAACAGCGTGACCACCATCGTGGTGTCGGCGGACGT
>CBIHPZ010000639.1:0-2907 GCA_966211865.1 uncultured Aquabacterium sp. | reverse complement strand
GGCGGCAACGACGCTGGGCGGCTTGCCTGGCACCCTGGCGCTGGCCACTGGCGGTGTGCTGCTGGCCGCCGCGCTGGTCGCGATGCAGGCCGCCGCCAGCGCCAACGCTGCCGATGGTCCGAGCGAAGCCTTCGTGCCCTTCGCCATCGGCCTCACCGTCGCCGCCGCGCTCAGCACCCTCATCGCGCTGATCCAGGCCTTCCTCCCCAACCTCCCCGACGGCGACCTCATCGCGCGCAGCGGCCTTCCTGGGCGCGCCGTCGGCAACCTGCGCCAGCCCAACCACCTCTGCAGCCTGCTCCTTTGGGGTGTTATCGCCGTCGTGGCGCTATTGGAAATGCGCCGGCTGGCGCTCCAATGGGCCGCGGTATTGGTCGTGCTGATGGTCTTCGCCGTCGAACTCAGCGCCTCTCGAACCGGTGCCGTCGGCCTGGGCCTGCTCGCGGCCTGGGGCCTGCTGGACAAGCGCCTGTCGCGCCCGGCGCGCGTGCTGCTGGTGCTGACGCCGCTCATCTATGCGCTGTCCTATGGCGCGATGGCGCTCTACGGCCACTGGACCGACCAGGCCTTCGGTGCCGAAGCCCGCATCGCCACCGGTGAGGCGACCACCGAGAGCCCCAATTCGCGCCGACACATCTGGGCCAACGCGCTGGCCCTGATCGCGCGCCAGCCCTGGACCGGCGTGGGCTTCGGCGAGTTCAACATCGCCTGGTCACTCACCGCCTTCCCCGGCCGGCCCACCGCCTTCTTCGACCACACGCACAACCTGCCGCTGGAACTGGTGGTGGAACTGGGCGTGCCGCTCGGGGCGCTGGTGCTGGGGCTGCTGGGCCTGGCGCTGTGGCAGGCCTGGAGGCGCAGCGGTGAAGCCACTGGCGACGCCGGCACCGCGGCGCGCGCAGCCTTCATGCTGGTGCTGATGATCGGCCTGCACAGCCTCTCGGAATACCCGCTGTGGTACGCGTACTTCCTGCTGCCGACCGCCTTTGCCTGGGGCTTCGCGCTGGGTTCAGGCCGGGCAAGGGCCGCGCATCCTGCGGGTCCTCCTGCGGAGGCACCGCTGGCGTCATCAACGGCGCCTTCCCGCCCGGCGTCGTCCGTCACGTCGCCGAGTACGTCACCGCCGGCGCCATCGAGAACATCAGCCTCCGTTTCTTCGCCGTCGTCGTCCTCGATCGACGGTCGCTGGCGGGCCCACGCCAGCCGCATCCTGGGCCTGCTGCTGGTCATCGGCTCGGTCTACGCGGTGTTCGATTACCTGCGCATCGCCTCGATCTACTCGCCCGGCACCAATGCCGCGCCGCTGAACGAGCGCATCACCACCGGCCAGCGCAGCCTGCTGTTCGGCCACCACGCCGATTACGCCGCAGCGACCAGCCCGGAAGTGCTGCCGGGGCGCGACCTGGCGTTCCGCCGCGCCACGCACCACCTGCTGGACACGCGCCTGATGCAGGCCTGGGCCGAGTACCTGGCCGACAAGGGCGAGGTGGATCAGGCCCGCTGGTTGGCCGAGCGCCTGCGCGAGTTCCGCAACCCGGCGTCGGACGACTTCTTCGCCCCTTGCGCCAACGGCGCACAACCGCCGCCCTTCCAGTGCCAGCCGCCGCAGCGCAGCCACGACTGGCGGGAATTCGCGCGGCGGTGATGGCGTGGGGCGCTGAGCTTCTGCGCCGGACGGCAAGGCCTGTGTCAGTGCATCCGCACTCATCTGAAACGCGATGGGCGGAATGAGGTGCACCCATGGCCGATGCCGGCGGTGGCGAAGAGAAAGAGGAACGAAACGAGGAAGCCACTGCCGATGGTCCGGAGGCTGATGTGATGCGAACGCCGCCCATGCAAGACAAGGCACTCATCGATGCGCTGAACCATGCCAGCAGCCTGGAGCTGTACCAACTGGCCGCGCTCGTCGAGCGGCTGATGACCGACCCGCGCCGCATCGTCGCGATCCGCAAGGACCTTCACCTGGGCCAGACCGTGCGCTTCTACGAGGCCCGATCGGATCGCTGCTGCAGGGCCGCATCATCGACATGCGTGACACCAGCCTGACGCTGCAGGGCACCGAGTACCGCGGCGAATGGAAGCTGCCTTATGCGGCGATCGAGCCACCGGCGCCGGGCGGCAAAGCGCCTGCGGCGCCGGCACCTCCGCCACCGAGTGCTCCCCGGCCGACCCGGGCCGACTTCAAGCGCGGCGACAAGGTCTCATTCGCCGACCGGCACCTGCAGTCCCATGTCGGCGTCATCACGCGCTGCAATCCGAAGACGGCCAGCGTCGACAGCGACGGCGGCACCTGGAGCGTGCCCTACGGCGCGCTCAGGCACGTGCTCGACGTCTGACCAGGCCGGCCGGCGGCGCTCCCACCAAGTTCTGCTCGATCGACAACCCCGACTGCGAGGCCTGCCATTAAGGCGCACGCGCATCGATACGCGGGTGGCCGGCATGCGGTTCGATGGTGGCCTGCCCTTCGCGCGCAGGCCCGGCTCAAGCCACCCAATGCCCCGACTTCCCGCCCTGCTTCTCCAGCAGCCGGATGTCGCCCATCACCATGCCGCGGTCGGCCGCCTTGCACATGTCGTAGATGGTCAGCAAAGCCACCTGCACGGCGGTCAGCGCTTCCATTTCCACGCCGGTGCGGCCCAGTGTCTCGGCCTGCACTTCGACGTGCACGGCGCTGGCCGCTTCATCGAGCCTGAACTCGGCCGCGACGCGCGTCAGCGGCAGCGGGTGGCACAGCGGGATCAGCTCTGACGTGCGCTTCGCCGCCTGGATCGCCGCGATGCGCGCAATGCCGATCACGTCGCCCTTCTTCGCCGTGCCCCGCGCGATCAGCGCCAGGGTTTCAGGCTGCATGCGGATGCTGCCGCCGGCGCGCGCGATGCGGTGGGTCTCGTTCTTGCCCGCCACGTC
>CBIHPZ010000638.1:0-2909 GCA_966211865.1 uncultured Aquabacterium sp. | reverse complement strand
TGTCCAGGCGCACGTTGTCCTCCATGCCCGTCCGCACGTGGCCACCGTGCTGCATCGACCAGCGCGCCACGTCCAGCGCACTGCGGCCGATGCCGGCACCCGTGAACGTGGCGCGCGGCGACAGCCGCTTCAGCGTCTCGACGTAGAACTCGAAGACGCGGCGGTCTGCGGGCATGGCGTTGCGGATGCCCATCACGAACTGGACGTGCAGATCGCCCGTTATGCGGCCGTCGCCCGCCATCGCGGCGGCCTGGAAGACCATCGACAGGTCGAAGGCTTCCACCTCGGGCTTGATGTCCAGCGCCCGCATCTCGCCGGCCAGCCAGTCCACCAGCTCCGGGCTGTTGTCGTAGACGCGTGTCGGGAAGTTCACCGACCCGGTGGCCAGCGACGCCATGTCGGGCCGCAGCGCCAGGTGCGCGCCGCGTTCGCGCCCGGCGCCCGAGCGGCCCCCGGTGGAGAACTGCACGATGATGCCGGGGCAGTGCCGGCGCAGTCCTTCGAGCACGCGGGCAAAGCGGTCCGGCGATGAGGTGGGCGTGCCGTCGTCGTTGCGCACGTGCAGGTGCACGAGGGTGGCGCCGGCCTCGAAGGCCTCCTGCGTGGATTCGATCTGCTCCTGTGGCGTGATCGGCACCGCCGGGTTGTCGGCCTTCTTCGGCAGCGAGCCGGTGATGGCGCAGGTGATGATGCAGGGCGTGGCCGTCATGGCGGTGTTCCTTCAGCGTGTCGGTTGAAAGGTCGTCGCTCAGTCGGCCCGGATGCCGCGCGACTGGATGATTCGTCCCCACTTGGCCATTTCGGCGTCGAGGTGCGCGGCCAGCTGGGCCGGTGTGCTGCCGATCGGCTCGGCGCCGATGGCGGCGAAGCGCGCCTTCACCTCGGGCAGCTTCATCGCCTCGAGCAGCGCGGTGTTGATGCGCTCGACGATGGCCGGCGGCGTGCCCGCGGGCATGAACACCGCGAACCAGGGCGACAGGTCGTAGCCGGGCAGCCCTGCCTCGGCGATCGTCGGCACCTGGGGCAAGGCCGAAGACCGCTTCGCCGTCGTCACCGCGATCGGGCGCAGCTTGCCCGACTGGATGTGGGGCGCTGCCGACGTGACGCTGTCGAACATGAAGTCGACCTGGCCGCCGATGAGGTCCGTGACCGCCGGCCCGCTGCCCTTGTAGGGCACGTGAACCATGTCGACCTGCGCCATCGAGGCGAACAGCTCGGCCGCGAGATGGATGGAGGTGCCGTTGCCCGCCGACGCGTAGGTCACCTGGCCCGGCTGTGCCTTCACCTGCGCGATCACGTCGGCCACCGTCTTCGCCTTCGCGCTGGCCTGCGTGACCAGCACGTTCGGCACCACCGCCAGCAGCGACACCGGGGTGAAGCTCTTCACCGGGTCATGGCTCAGCCGGCCGTAGAGGAACTTGTTCACCGCCATGCCGTTGGCCACGATCATCATCGTGTAGCCGTCGGGGGCGGACTTGGCGACCGCGTCGGCACCGATGTTCCCGCCGGCACCGGGCCGGTTCTCGATGACGAAGCTCTGGCCCAGGCGGCGTCCCATGTGTTCGCCCAGCGTCCGCGCGATGACGTCCATGGCGCCGGCGGGCGGGAAGGGCACGATCCACTTGACCGGCTTGCTGGGGTAGGCCTCCGCCTGCGCAAGGGCGGGCGCGGCGGTCATGGCGGTCATGGCGGCCAGCACGGCGGCGCCTGCGAGTAAGGTGCGGCGGAGGCGATTCGTCATGCAGCGATGGTCGTCGCCGATACCGCCCGAGTCCAATATCGTTTGGGTCCGCGTTGATACCTTGCGGGTATGGCGAGACATCGCCGCCGGCGCCGTGGCACGAGGGTGGACCGACCCTGCGATCGTCGTGGCCCCATCAGACCCGCAGCGCCAGGCCGGCCGCGCGCGACAAGTGGACGCGCCACTTGCAAGTTATCCGGAAGGGCAGGCTCGCCTTCGGCGTTCGTTCAGGCGGGCCGGACGTCCGCCTGCTTTGCGAGCCGCCCGAGCCCCAGGGCTTCGATCGGCGCGTGCGGCGGCCTTGAAGCGCTTCAGCGCTGTTCGGGGAACAGCCGCTCGATGGGGCAGTGCGTCTTGATGAACGGCGACTTGATGACGATGTAGCTGAAGTACTTCTCGATGCCGATGTTCCGCTCCAGCAGGCCTTCGATGACCTCCTGGTAGTGGTTCACGCCGCGGGTGAGGAAGCGCAGCAGGTAGTCGTAGCCGCCGCTGACCAGGTGGCATTCCAGGATCTCGTCCACCTCGCGGATGGCGGTCTCGAAGCGGATGAAGTCTTCGCGGTGGTGGTCGGACAGCGTGACCTCGGTGAAGACGGTCAGCGTGTCGCCCAGCTTCTCCAGCCGCAGGTGCGCGCCGTAGCCGGCGATGTAGCCGGCCTGCTCCAGCCGCTTCACGCGGATCAGGCAGGGGCTGGGCGACAGGCCCACCGCATCCGCCAGGTCCACGTTGGTCATGCGACCGTTCTTCTGCAGCTGCGACAGGATGCGCAGGTCCAGGCGGTCGAACTTGAAGGCTTCGGGCATGGGGTTGGCCAGCGGTGGAGGGGAGCCTTGATTCTGGGATGGAATGCCCGTGCGGCGACCCCGGGCGATCCTCAGGCCGCCACGGCGGCGTTCATCGCGGCGCGCACGTCCGGCAGTTGCAGCACCTCGTCCAGCACGCGGCGCAGGCGGATGAACAGCTCGTCCAGTTCAGCCTCGGTGATGGTCAGCGCCGGCGCGAAACCCAGGATGTGGTCGCCGAAGCTGCGGAACACCAGGCCTTGGCGGTAGGCGATGGCGAAGATGCGGTCGGCCAGGCCCAGGCGCGCATCGAAGGCGCGCTTGCTGGCCTTGTCGCTCACCAGCTCCAGCGCGCCCAGCAGGCCGCGGTGGCGGGCGTCGCC
>CBIHPZ010000637.1:0-2911 GCA_966211865.1 uncultured Aquabacterium sp. | reverse complement strand
CAGGCCTTCGGCCTGGGCCCAGCGCTCCAGCGCGGCGTCCGCCTGCGTGCGCAGCGCCTCGGGCAGGAAGGACGCGGCGGCCGCGCGCTGGCCCATGCGCACCAGGTCGGCCCAGCTGAACGCCGCTTCCTGCACCAGGTTCGCCGCTTCGGTGGACTGGTCGAGGCAGGAGATGAGCCGGTTGTCGGTGTGGAAGGACAGCGACACGCCCGCGTCCCACAGCCGGCGGATGGGGTGGGTGGCGATGGACGCCGCGGCGCCGGTGTGCACGTTGCTGGTGGGGCAGACCTCCAGGTGCAGGCCGCGCTCGCGCACCTCGGCCAGCATGGCTTCACCGTGCGGCGTGCCGATCACGTCGGCCAGGCGCACGCCGTGGCCGATGCGCTGCGCGCCCAGGCGGCCGGCCTCGATGACGCGTTCCGCGCCATCGGCCTCGCCGGCGTGCAGCGTGAGGTTCAGGCCCTCGGCGCGCAGGTGCGCCAGCAGGGCGGCGTGCCGCGTGGCGGGGTAGCCGGCCTCGGGCCCGGCCAGGTCGAAGCCCACCACGCCCAGGTCCTTGAAACGCAGCGCCAACTCGGCACTGCGGCGGATCTCCTCATCGGGCGTCTGGCGCATGCCGCACACGATGAGCCCGCTGGGCAAGGACGAACGCGCGAGGCCGGCGAGCATCGCCTCCACCGCCGCGTCGCCGCTGACGCCGTGTTCCTCGAACAGCAGCGGGGCGATGCGGAATTCGGCCAGCACGCAGCCATCGAGCCGCGCGTCCTCCGCCGCTTCGAAGGCCACGCGCTCCATCGCTTCGGGCGTGGCCATGGCGGCGATGGTCAGGGCAAACCCTCGCAGGTATTCCACCAATGACCCCGCATGTGCGCGGGCGTTGAACCAGGCCGCCAGGGCGGTTTCGTCATCGGCCGGCGCCGGAATGCCGCGCTGTTTCAGCAGTTCCAGCAAGGTGGCGATGCGCAGGCCACCGTCGAGGTGTTCATGCAGCAGGACCTTGGGCAATGACCGGGCTTTGGCCGCGATGTCAGTGGGGTAAACCGCGGGGTCTTTCATCGCACGATGCTAGCAAGTACGGGTGAGCGTCCGGCCTGGGACTTGCTATCCTGCCCGGCACATTCAACGACCCCTGGGGGACAAGGCCCATGAAGCACAAGCTCCTCGCCCTGGCTGTTCTTTCGTTCGCTGGCGTGGCCGCACAGGCGCAGCCCGCGGTGATCTACGACATGGGCGGCAAGTTCGACAAGTCCTTCAACGAGGCCGGCTACAACGGCGCCGAGCGCTGGAAGAAGGAAAGCGGCAAGGCCTACCTCGATTTCGAGATCGCCAATGAAGCGCAGCGTGAACAGGCGATGCGGCGCATGGCCGACAAGGGCGCCAATCCCATCATCGCGATTGGCTTCTCGCAGGGCTCCACCGTCGAAAAGGTCTCGAAGGACTTTCCGAAGCTGCAATTCGCCATCATCGATTCGGTGGTGAAGGCGCCCAACGTCGAATCCATCGTCTTCAAGGAACAGGAAGGCAGCTTCCTCGTCGGCATGATGGCCGCGCTGGCCAGCAAGACCGGCAAGGTGGGCTTCATCGGCGGCATGGACATCCCGCTGATCCGGCGCTTCGCCTGCGGCTACGAGCAGGGCGCGAAGTACGCCAACCCGAAGGCCGAAGTAACGTCCAACATGACCGGCACCACGCCCGCGGCCTGGAACGACCCGACGCGCGGCGCCGAGCTGGCCAAGGCCCAGTTCGCCAAGGGCGTGGACGTGGTGTTCGCCGCCGCGGGCGGCACGGGCATCGGCGTGTACCAGGCGGCCAAGGACGGCGGCAAGTACGCCATCGGCGTCGACAGCAACCAGAACCACCTGCAGCCGGGCACGATGCTGACCTCGATGGTCAAGCGGGTCGATGTCGCGGTCTACAACGCCGCCAAGAAGGTGACGCCGGGCGTGACCGTGCTGGGCCTGAAGGAAGGCGGCGTGGACTACGCGCTGGACAAGAACAACGAGAAGCTGGTCAGCGCCGACATGAAGAAGAAGGTGGACGCCGCGAAGGCGGACATCATCGCCGGCAAGATCAAGGTGGCCGACTACATGGCGGACAACGCCTGCAAGTACTGAGACCTGCCTTGCCGTCCGGCGGCCGGGCTTGAATGCGCCGGGCCGCGTCGTTTTCGAGTTATCACCGGATCCTCGATGCAGCCCCCATCGCCTGCCGCCCGGTCACCAGCCGCCCCGTCGCCTGCGGCCCTGTCGCCCGCCGTGCTGATGCGCGGCATCCACAAGCGCTTCGGCGCGGTGCAGGCCAACCGCGACGTCACGCTCAGCGTGGCGGCGGGCACGGTGCACGGCATCGTGGGCGAGAACGGCGCGGGCAAGTCCACGCTGATGTCCATCCTCTACGGCTTCTACCAGGCCGATGCCGGGACGATCGAGATCGAGGGCCGGCCCGCCGTCATCACCGGATCGAAAGAGGCGATTGCGCTGGGCATCGGCATGGTGCACCAGCACTTCATGCTGGTGGACCCGCTCTCGGCGCTGGACAACATCATGCTGGGCGCCGAGCCGGACTGGCGCCTGAACAATGCGCGGGCCGAGGTGCGCGCCAAGCTCGAAGCGCTGATGCGCGACACCGGCCTGCAGGTGCGGCTGGAATTGCCGGTGGAAGACCTGCCGGTGGGCGAGCGCCAGCGGCTGGAGATCCTGAAGGCGCTGTACCGCGGCGCGCGCATCCTGATCCTGGACGAACCCACGGCCGTGCTGACGCCGCAGGAAACCGACCAGCTCTTCGTCGTGCTGCGCCGCCTGCGCGAGCAGGGCACCACCATCCTGCTGATCACGCACAAGCTGAAGGAAATCCTGGCGCTGTGCGACAACGTGACCGTGATGCGCGCGGGCCAGGTGGTGCTGGATTGCCC
>CBIHPZ010000636.1:0-2924 GCA_966211865.1 uncultured Aquabacterium sp. | reverse complement strand
TTCAGCGGCCCCCGCGCCCCCAGCGCCCGTCCCCACGCAGAAGGCGGCCAGCATGCCTGCCAACCACCGGAAAGATCCGCTCGTGCTGCCGCGCATCACCTGCTCCTCGTCGAACTGCCGACGCGGCGGATTCTGCGGATCGGTGGCTGAACCTCGGCTGAAAGCGGCCCCGCTGGGTTTCCCTGAGGCTGCGTGGGTGATGCCGGCCGAATGACGCGGCCAAGGTTGCGGCTCAGCGCCCTGGGGCCTCAGCGCGGCGCCCGCACCGCGCTCTTCGGCCGGAAGGCCTTGCACACCGCGTCGTCGGTTTCCAGGTACGGCCCGCCGATCAGGTCGATGCAATAGGGCACGGCCGCGAAGATGCCCGGCACGCCCTGGTCGGGCAGGCCCTGCAGGGTCTCGGCGATGGATTTGGGCTGGCCCGGCAGGTTGATGATCAGCGCGTTGCCGCGGATCACCGCCACCTGGCGCGACAGGATGGCCGTGGGCACGAAGCGCAGGCTGATCTGCCGCATCTGCTCGCCGAAGCCGGGCATCTCCTTGTCGGCCACGGCCAGCGTGGCCTCGGGCGTCACGTCGCGCTTCGCGGGGCCGGTGCCGCCGGTGGTCAGCACCAGGTCGCAGCGCACCTCATCGACCAGCTCGCGCAGCGCGGCGCTGATGCCGTCCTGCTCGTCGGGGATCAGGCGCGTCTGCCACTCGATGGGGTTGCGCAGCGCGCGGCCCAGCCAGTCCTGCAGCGCGGGGATGCCCTTGTCTTCGTAGACGCCGGCCGAGGCCCGGTCGCTGACCGAGACCACGCCGATGCGCACCGGGTCGAAGTCACTCGTCGCCATCGTCTTCACCTTCATCGCCGGCCTGGGCGTCGTCCGCGCCTTCGGCCTCGATCAGCCAGGGCTTGATGAACTGGAACAGCTCGCGGTAGCCGCGGCCGCTGCGCTGCTCGGGCGCGTTGGACGCGTCCTTGCGGGCCGAGCGGATCAGGCTGCGCAGGCGCTGCAGGTCGGATTGCGGGAACTGCTGGGTCCAGCGGGTCAGGGCCTCGTCGTTGGCCACCAGCTCGTCGCGCCAGCGTTCGGTCTCGTGCAGGCGCAGCGTGTCCTTGGCCGAGCCCAGCTTGAAGGCCGCCACGGCCTCGCGCAGCGGCTCGGCGTCGGCCGCGCGCATCTGCTTGCCCACGTACTGCAGCTGCCGCCGCTTGCCTTCGTGCGACTTGGTGCGGCGGTAGGTCAGCAGGGCCTCGCGCAGCGCGTCGGGCATGTCGATGGCGGCCAGGCGGTCGTCCGGCAGCTCGGACAGCTCGCGGCCCAGGGTCTGCAGCTCGTGTGCTTCCTGCTTCAGGCGCGTCTTGCTCGGGCGCGCGTCCAGGTCGGCGGCGTCGGTGTCGTGAACTTCGGAAGGGGCGTGGCGGGGCATGGCGCGAAGGCCGCGGCGCGGCGTGCAGCGAGAGACAGCGAGGGGAGAACGGGGAGGAAAGCCCGGTGGGCGTGGCTATGATTGTCGCCCACCCCAGCTCACGCACAGCGCATGTCCGGTTCCACCACTTCCCAGGGCTTCGCCTTCCGACGCGAGCAGTTCCAGCAGATCATCGAAGACACCCTGGCCGTGGCGCGCCAACTGGGCGCCAGCGACGCGGGCGCCGAGGTGTCCGAAGGCGCTGGCCTCTCGGTCTCGGTGCGCAAGGGCGAGCTCGAGAACGTGGAGCGCAACCGCGACAAGTCGCTCGGCGTCACCGTGTACCTGGGCCAGCGGCGCGGCAATGCCAGCACGTCCGACTTCTCGCGCGAGGCCATCGAGCAGACCGTGCGTGCGGCCTACGACATCGCCCGCTTCACCGCCGAAGACCCCGCCGCCGGCCTGCCCGAGGCGGAAGACCTGGCCACCGCCGAAGAAGCCGCGCGCGACCTCGACCTGTTCCACCCCTGGGCCGTGGATGCCGATGGCGCGGCCGCGCTGGCCCGCCGCTGCGAAGACGCGGCCTTCGCCACCGACCGCCGCATCACCAACAGCGAAGGCGGCGCCACGTCGGCGCAGCAGTCGCATTTCTGGGCCGGCAACAGCCGGGGTTTCCGCGGCGGGTATGCCAGCTCGCGGCACTCGATCTCGGTGGCGCCCATCGCCACGCAGCCGCGCCGCCGCGGCGAGCCCGACATGCAGCGCGACGCCTGGTACAGCTCGATGCGCGACGCGATGGAGCTGGCCTCGCCCGAGGCAGTTGGGCGTTATGCGGCGGAACGCGCGCTGTCGCGCCTGAACGCCCGCAAGATCCCGACCTGCGAGGTGCCGGTGCTGTTCGAGTCGTCGCTCGCGGCCGGCATGCTGGGCGCCTACGTGCAGGCCACCAGCGGCGGCGCCTTGTACCGCCGCGCCACCTTCCTGCTGGACAGCCTGGGCCAGCAGGTGCTGGCCGAGCACCTGGACATCGACGAGGACCCGCACCAGGCCAAGGGCAAGGCCAGCGCTCCATTCGACGACGAAGGCGTGCGCACGCGCCGCCGCCGCGCGGTGGACGCGGGCGTGGTGCAGGGTTATTTCCTGTCCAGCTACTCCGCCCGCAAGCTGAACCTGAAGACCACCGGCCATGCCGGCGGATCGCAGAACCTGCGCCTGACCAGCCGGCTGACGCAGCCGGGCGACCACCTGGAGCAGATGCTGCGCAAGCTCGACCGCGGCCTCTTCGTCACCGAGCTGATGGGCCAGGGCGTCAACTACGTGACGGGCGACTATTCCCGCGGCGCCGCCGGCTACTGGGTGCAGGGCGGCCGCATCGTGCACCCGGTGCACGAGGTGACCATCGCCGGCAATCTGCGCGAGATGTTCAAGGGCATCGCCGCGCTGGGGGCCGACGTGTACACCATGGGCGGCAAGACGGTCGGCTCGATGCTGATCGAGCGCATGAAGGTCGCCGGCTCCTGACGCGCGCG
>CBIHPZ010000635.1:0-2931 GCA_966211865.1 uncultured Aquabacterium sp. | reverse complement strand
GATGTAGCGCGCGGCCAGCCCGGTGATGTCGCGCGCACTGCCGTCGCCCGGCGATTGCAATGCCCACACCGCCACGCCTTCGGGCACCAGCGCCGCCAATTCGCGGTAGCACAGCACGTGGCCACCCACCGGATGCACCAGGACCAGCGCACCGTCGTCATGGCCTTCGCGCAGCAGCACCAGCGGGTCGCGGCCATTCACTGCAGCGCTGCCCGGCGCCAGCAGCGCCGCCTGCCCGGCCAGGGTGCCGTGGCGCAGCAATGAGGCCAGCGGCAGTGGCGTACCGAACTCCGCGGCCAGGGCATGGAGCAATTGCACCGCCGTCAGCGAGCTGCCGCCCCGTTCGAAGAAATCGTCGTCCAGGCCGGGCTCGTCGATGTGCAGCAAGCGCTGCCAGAGCCGGCCCAGGCGCCGCTCGATGTCCGTGCGCGGCGCACGCTTGCCGCGGGCTGCCGACGGTGCCGCCGCAGCGATGTCGGCCAGCGCCTGGCGGTTCACCTTGCCATTGGTGGTCACCGGGATCTGTCCGACGGCGATGAACTGCGCGGGCACCATGTAGTCGGGCAGCACGCTGGCCAGGTGCGCGCGAAGGGCGGATTCGCTGACGCCCTGGCCGTCCGGCACGTACAGGGACACCAGGCGGCGTTCGCGGCCGGCGCCTTGCACCACGCAGCTGGCGCCGGCGCGCAGGCCGGGACAACGGGCCAGCGCGGCGTCGATTTCCCCCAGCTCGATGCGGAAGCCGCGGATCTTCACCTGGTCGTCCTGGCGGCCCAGGAATTCCAGGCAGCCATCGGCGTGATAACGGCCCATGTCCCCGGTGCGGTAGAGCCGCTCGCCGGTGCGCGGATGGGTGACGAAGCGGGCGGCCGTGCGTTCGGCGTCGTCGTGGTAGCCCTGCGCCACGCCGGCACCGCCGATGTACAGCTCACCCGGCACCCAGGGTGGCGCATCGCGCCCGTCGGCGGTGAGCACGTGGAAGCGTTGGTTGGCCAGCGGCCAGCCGTAGGGAATGCTTTTCCAGCGCGGGTCCACGCGGTTCACCACGAAGTGGTTGGACCAGATCGCCGCCTCGGTGGCGCCGCCCAGGCTCACCAGCGTGGCCTGGGGCACGCAGGCGTGAAGCCGGCCGGGCAGGCTGACGGGAATCCAGTCGCCGCTCAGCATCACCAGCCGCAGCGAGGCCAGGTCCTTCGCACTGTGCGCGCCCGAGTAGGCCAGCTGCATCTCCAGCAGGGCGGGCACGGAATTCCACACCGTCACGCCGTGCTCGCGCACCAGGCGCGCCCATTCCTCGGGCGACGGGGTGCTGCCGGCGGCGGGCAACACCAGGGCCGCGCCCGTGCCCAGGGTCGCGAAGATGTCGTACACCGACAGGTCGAAATTGAACGCCGACAGGCCGATGACGCGGTCTTCGGGCATCAGGCCGAAGCGGTCGATGACGTCCTGCAGCGTGTTCACCGCAGCGCGGTGGTCGATGCGCACGCCCTTGGGCTGGCCGGTGGAGCCGGAGGTGAAGATGACGTAAGCCAGGTCGTGCGGCTCCTGCAGCGCGGGCAGGTCGACCGCCGGCCCGGGCGGGCCATCGGGCAGCAGGTCTTCCAGCACCAGGCGGTGCACGCCGGCGGGCACCTCGAAGCCGCCCATCGCCGCGCGTTCGGCCAGCACCACCTTCACGCCGCGCCGGGCCACCAGCCAGCTCTTGCGCGCGGCCGGCAGGTCGCTGCACACCGGCAGGTAGGCGCCGCCCGCCTGCAGCACGGCCATCGCCGCGCACACCTGGCGCCAGCCGCGGCCGGCGACGATGGCCACCAGGTCGTTGGGGCCGATGCCATGCCCGCGCAGGCGCGCGGCCAGCCGTGTGCTGAGGCGCCACGCCTCGTCGTAGCTCAGGCAGCGGTCCGGCGCGACGATGGCCGGGCGCTGCGGGTGGCGCTGGCAGGCCTGGGCGAAGAAGTCGTGCAGCCGCCCGGTGGGCAACCGCTTGCCGGTGCTGTTGGCGGCGCGGCGCGCCGCGAGGCCTTCGGCGGGCACGCCGGGCCATTGCAGCGATGACGGCTCCGCAGCCACTCCGTGCTCAATGAGGTCCTTCAAATGCGCGCTGAAGGATTCGAACATCTGCTCGACCACGCCCGGCAGGAAGGCCTCGGGCACGTAATCCCAATTCAGGCTCAGCTCGTCGCCGTCCATGTACACCTGGCAATCCAGCAGCACCTGGGGCGTCTTCAATCCGCCGGCGTGGCTTTGCCATCCCAGGTCGCCCGGCGTCAGCAGGTCGTCCGCCAGCGGCAGGCCCAGTGAGCTGGCGAACACCACCGGCAGGGCCGGCAGCGCCTGGCCGCTGCGGTGCATGGCGCGAATGACCTCCACGCCCGACACCTGCACGTGCTTCAGGTCGCGGAACAGCTGGCGCTGGAAGGCGCGGGCACGCTCGCGCAGGCCGCCCGGCACGGGGTCCGACACCACCGGCAGCGTGCTGCCGAAATTGCCCAGCACGCGCGCGAAGCGCTCGTCGTCCTTCGGCCGGTGCGACACCAGCATGTTGATGGTGAAGGACGCATTTGCCGACCACAGCCGCAGCACGTCGGCATACACCGTGCACAGCAGGCTGTTGGCATGGACGCCGCAGTGCTGCGCGCAGGCCTGCAGCGCCCGGATCTCAGGCGCCTTCAGGCTGATGCGAATGCGCCGGAATGCCGACTTCTCCGGCATGGCGTCGTGGTCCACCAGCGGCAATTGCGGCGCATTCGGCAGGGACTGCGCGCGCTCGGTCCAGTAGCGCCATGAACGCTGGTAGGAGTCACTGCGCATCAGGGCCTGGCGCTGCCGCACGAAGTCGCTGAACTGCGCGGCCTCCGGTGCCGGCTGGCGCACGCCGAGGTAGACGCCCGCCACCTCGCTGACGAACTGCCACATCGACAAGGCATCGAA
>CBIHPZ010000634.1:0-2959 GCA_966211865.1 uncultured Aquabacterium sp. | reverse complement strand
CTTGCGCACCGCGTTGACGTTGACCTGGTGGTGGATGGGGATCACCGCCACGTCGGCCATCGCCGCTTCCACCGCCTGCTGCAGCAGCTTGTCGCGCTCGCCGTCGTTGATGGTGACCAGGGCGCGTTCCAGCAACTGGTCGATCTTGGGGTTGCTGTAGTTGCCGGCATTGACGGTGCCGAAGCCCTTGTCCTTGTTGCGCGTGGCGATGAAGGCGCGCAGCGGCGACGAGGCCTCGCCCGAGTCGGGCACCCAGCCGCTCATCGACACCGAGTACTCGCTGCGGTTGTTGCGCGGGAAGAAGACCGCGGCGGGCTGCGCCTCCACCTTCGTGGCCACGCCGATGCGGCTCCACATCTGCGCCACCGCCTGCAGGATCTGGTCGTCCTGCACGTAGCGGTTGTTGGTGCCGTGCAGCGTCAGGCCGAAGCCGTTCGGGAAGCCGGCGTCGGCCAGCAGCTTCTTCGCGCCTTCGATGTCCGCGACTTCGGGCTTCAGCGCCTCGCTGTAGCCCTGCAGCCCGGAGATCACCAGCTGGTTGGCCGGGCGCGAGGCGCCTTCCATCACGCGGGTGCGGATCGCTTCGCGGTCGATGGCCTTGGACAGCGCCTGGCGCACGCGCAGGTCCTTCAGCGGGTTGTGCGGCAGCGGCTTGCCGTCCTTGTCGGTGACGAAGGGCGAGACATCGCGCGCCACGTCCAGGTACAGGTAGATCAGCCGCGTGCCGGCGCGCTGCAGCACCGCCAGGTCGGGGTTGCTGCTGAGCTTCTTGATGTCGGACACCGGCACCGCGTCGATGGCGGCCACGTCACCCGACAGCAGGGCGGCCACGCGCGCCGCGTCATTGGTGATCAGCTTGAAGGTGAGCTTCTCCACCGAGGGCTTGCGGCCCCAGTAGGCGTCGTTGCGGACCAGCTCGATGCGGTCGCCGCGGGTGAAGCGCACGAACTTGTAGGGCCCGGTGCCGATGGCGGCCTTGCCGCTGTTGAAGTCGGCGGTGGTGGCGCCGGTGGCGGCCTTCTTCGAAACGATGCTGATCACCGACAGGTCGTTCGGCAGCAGCGGGTGCGGCTTCGTCGTCTTGACGCGCAAAGTGAGCGGGTCCAGCACCTGCATGCCGGCGATCTCCTTGGTGTAGGAGACGAAGGGGCCGGGGCTGTCCTTCACGGTCGGCACGCGCTCGATGGAGAACACCACGTCCTCTGCGGTGAAGGGCGAGCCGTCGTGGAAGGTGACGTTGGGGCGCAGCTTGAACTCCCAGGTCAGGTCGTCCACCGCGCGCCAGGACAGCGCCAGCGCCGGCACCATGCGCAGGTTGTCCGCGCGCTCGATCAGCCGGTTGAAGACATGGTCGGCGATGTTCTGGTTCGGCGAATAGAGGAAGTAGTGCGGGTCGGCCGACGTCACGTCGGCGCCCACGCCCACCGTGACGGATTGCGCATGCGCGGCGAATGCCGCGGCCGCCAGGGCCAGTGCCAGCGTGGTCTTGCGCAAGCAGGTCTTGAACATCGGTCGCTCCGGGTTTCGTGTTGAGACAACTGCAGTCTCGGCAACACCGGCGTGACGCTCAAACGATCAATATTCCAAGGCGCATTCCGTTTCGGAATGCGCGAACCGGCGCGGCTGGGCTGGGCATTTGCATCGCGAACACCCGCACATTTCCAAGGCCCGCGCGCCTGCCATCAGGGATTTCACTGAGTGACGGCGCGATCGGTTGAAAGTTCCGGAATACGGCTTTGACGTGGCGCAAGCATTTCATTGCGCCGCGGCGGTGGACGAAATACCTACACCTCCCAAGCTGTTCCAGGAGTCCAGCCATCATGTTCAAGGGCCTTCGTCTCGGTACGCGCCTTCTGCTCGCATTCGCCACCCTCGTGCTTCTGGGCGCCGCCGTCGCGTCCTTCGGCATTCACGGCCTGTGGCGCCTCCACCAGGCCAACGAGTCGCTCTACGAGCGGGAACTGCTGGGCCTCTCCTACGTCAAGGAAGCCAACATCAACCTCATCTACATGGGCCGTGCGCGCGCGCAGTTCGCGCTGGCCTCGAGCGAGGAGGAGCGGCAGGCGGCCCTGAAGACCTTCAAGGAATCGGCCGCGGCCATGCGCTCGTGGATCGACAAGGCGCGGCCGATGTTCTACCTGCCAAAGGGCAAGGAGGCGCTGGCCCGGCTGGACGCCACGCTGGGCAAGCTGCTGCCGCTGGCGGACTCGTATTTCGGTGCGGCCGCGAAGCGCGGCCTGGCCGCGGCGGACCCCGAGCTGGCGCAGCTCGACCTGTCGGTGCGGCAGTACAACAAGACCGCCGACGATGAGCTCTCGCTGCTGACCACGTTCAAGGAAGAACTCGGCGCGCGGGCCGCTCGGGAAGGCGGCGAGACCTTCCGCTTCATCAGCCTGGTGATGGTGGCGCTGACGGTGGTTTCCGCCCTCTGTGGCGTGACCATCGGCGTGCTGATCACCCGCGGCATCACCCGCCGGCTGGGCGGAGAGCCTGAAGCCGTCGCGGAGGCTGCGAACCAGGTGGCCGCGGGCCGGCTCGATGCGGCCATCGACACCTCGCGGGCCCGGCCGGGCAGCGTGGTGGCGGCGATGCACGCCATGCAGCAATCGCTGCGGCAGGTGGTCAGCCAGGTGCGGGCCAGCAGCGACAGCATCGCCACCGGCTCGTCGCAGATCGCCACCGGCAATGCCGACCTCAGCCAGCGCACCGAAGAGCAGGCCAGCAACCTGCAGCAGACGGCCGCGTCGATGGAGCAGTTGACCGCCACGGTGCAGACGAACGCCGACACCGCGCGCCAGGCCACGCAGCTGGCGGGCTCGGCCGCGGCCGCCGCCAGCCAGGGCGGCGCCGTCGTCGCCCAGGTGGTGCAGACCATGGACGGCATCACCGCCTCCAGCCGCAAGATCGCCGACATCATCGGCGTCATCGACGGCATTGCCTTCCAGACCAACATCCTGGC
>CBIHPZ010000633.1:0-2963 GCA_966211865.1 uncultured Aquabacterium sp. | reverse complement strand
TGCCGCAGCTGCACGCGCTCTTCCTGCTTCAGCGCCAGCGCATCGCCGGTGCGCAGCGCCTGGCCGTTGACCTCGATCTCGCCGCGCGCCACGTAAACGTAGCCGAGCCGCGCCGGGTCGAGCTTCAGCTCCGCCGCCTCGTCGCCATCGAACAGGCCGGCATGGATCGACGCGTCCGCATGCACGGTGACCGAGCCTTCACGCCCGTCTGGCGAAGCCACCACGCGCAGGCGGCCGCGCTTCTCGGCCTCGCTGAAGGCCTTCTGCTCGTAGCCCGGCGCGATGCCGGTGCGGTCCGGCAGCAGCCAGATCTGCAGGAAATGCGTGGCCGCGTCTTTTGCGTGATTGAACTCGCTGTGGCGCACGCCGGTGCCGGCGCTCATGCGCTGCACCTCGCCCGGCACGATGGCAGCGCCATTGCCCATGCTGTCCTTGTGCGCCAGCGCGCCTTCGAGCACGTAGCTCACGATCTCCATGTCGCGGTGGCCGTGCGTGCCGAAGCCGGTGCCGGGGGCGATGCGGTCTTCGTTGATCACGCGCAGGTTGCCGAAGCCCATGTGCGCGGGGTCGTGGTAGTCGGCGAACGAGAAGCTGTGGCGGCTGACGAGCCAGCCGTGGTCGGCCTGGCCTCGGTCTTCGGATCGGCGAACGGTGAGCATGTCTTTGATCTCCTTGGCAGCCATGGTGGCACCGCGCCCGCGGCGGCGGCTCCGCCCCCCTTGAAGTGGCCATTCAAATAAGATGAAACACCCCACGCCCGACGCGCCGCCGGCCCGTCCCCCCGATGAGCACGCGTCGCAACGCCCTGACCCCCGAAGCCCTGCTGATGATGGACACCATCGCGCGCAGCGGCAGCTTTGCGGCCGCCGCGCGTGAACTGGGCCGCGTGCCTTCGGCCTTGACCTACAGCGTGCGCCAGCTGGAAGACGCGCTGGATGTGCTGCTGTTCGACCGCCGCTCGCGCCAGGCGCAACTGACCGCCGCCGGCCACGAGCTGCTGAACGAAGGCCGCCGCCTGCTGGCCGAGATGGACGCGGTGGCCAACCGCGTCAAGCGCGTGTCCACCGGCTGGGAATCGGAGCTGACGATCGCGGTGGATGGCATCGTCTCGCGCGTCACGCTGCTGGAACTGGTCGAAGGCTTCTACGCGCTGCGCCCCGCAGACAACCAGGCCCCGGGCACCCGCCTGCGCCTGCGCACCGAGGTGATGGCGGGCCTGTGGGAAGCCCTGGTCAGCGGCCAGGCCGACCTCGCCATCGGCATCGGCCGCGACATGCCGCCGCACGCCGGCATCGAGCAGCAGCCGCTGGGCGAAGTGCAGTTCGTGTTCTGCGCGGCGCCGCACCATCCCCTGGCCGCGCGCGAGCAGCCCATCACCGATGAAGAGCTGCTGCCCTTCCGCGCGGTGGCGGTGGCCGATTCCGCGCAGCGCCTCTCGCCGCGCACCGTGAACCTGCTGCCGGGCCAGGACGTGCTGACCGTGTCCAGCATGCAGGCCAAGATCGACGCGCTGCTGCGCTGCCTCGGCTGCGGTTTCCTGCCGGAGCCGCTGGCGCGCGAGCACATCCGCGCCGGCCGCCTGGTCGTCAAGCCGGTGGCGCGCCAGACGCCGCCCACGCGCCTGGCCTACGCCTGGCGCAGCAACGCCACGCCGCAGCCGCGCCAGGCGCCACAGGGGCTGGCGCTGCAGTGGTTCCTGGACCAGCTGAAGAGCCCGGCCACGCAGGCCGCGCTGCTGGACCGGCACCTGGGCCAGCCGGCCGTCGATTGAACGCAAACCCAGCACCATGAGCAGCACGTACGTCGGCCGCTTCGCACCCTCGCCCACGGGGCCGCTGCACGCCGGTTCGCTGGTGGCGGCACTGGCCAGCTGGCTGGACGCCCGCGCCCACCGCGGCCGCTGGCTGGTGCGCATCGAGGACGTGGACACCCCCCGCTGCATTGCCGGCGCCGACGAGGTCATCCTCGGCCAACTCGCCATCTGCGGCCTGCTGCCCGACGAGGTGCCGGTCTACCAGTCTCGCCGCGGCGACGCCTATGCCGCGGCGCTGGCCCAGCTGACGCGCCTGGGCCTGACCTACGCCTGCGGTTGCACCCGCCGCGCCATCGAAGAGGCGCTGGTGCAGATGGGCGTTCTGCACGAACGTTTCGAAGAGCGCGTCTACCCCGGCACCTGCCGCCAGGGCCTGCACGGCAAGCCGGCGCGCGCCACCCGCGTGCTGACGCTGTGCGGCGGCGTCGAGGCCGTCATCCACTGGAGCGACCGGCGCCTGGGCCGGCAGCAGCAGAACGTCGCCCGGGAGGTGGGCGACTTCGTCGTGCACCGCGCCGACGGCCTGTGGGCCTACCAGCTCGCGGTGGTGGTGGACGACGGCTGGCAGGGCGTCACCGACGTCGTGCGGGGCGAGGACCTGGCCGACAACACCGCGCGCCAGATCCACCTGCAGCGCCTGCTGGGCCTGCCCACGCCGCGCTACCTGCATGCGCCGCTGGTGCTGGGCGCAGACGGCCACAAGCTGTCGAAGCAGAACGGTGCACAGGCCTTCGATGCCAGCGCGCCGCTGGCGGCGCTGCAGTCGGCCGCGGCCACGCTGGGCCTGCCGCCGCTGGAAGGCGCCACCGTTTCCGACTGGCTGCCGGCCGCGGTGCAGGCCTGGCGCGTGCGCTGGGTGGCATGATCGCGGCCCGTTCGCAACCCACGCCGCATCGAAGCGGCCACACGCCATGATCACCACCGCCTCCGGCCTGCAGTACGACGACACCACCCCGGGCACGGGCGCCGAGGCAAAAGCCGGCCAGTCCGTCACCGTGCACTACACCGGCTGGCTCTACGACCCCGCGCAGCCCGGCAGCAAGGGCCGCAAGTTCGATTCCAGCAAGGACCGCAACGACCCCTTCCAGTTCGACCTGGGCGCCGGCATGGTCATCCGCGGCTGGGACGAAGGCGTGCAGGGCATGAAGGT
>CBIHPZ010000632.1:0-2979 GCA_966211865.1 uncultured Aquabacterium sp. | reverse complement strand
GTCGTGATGGGCGTCGCCGGCTGCGGCAAGTCCAGCGTGGCCGCGTCGCTGGCCGCGCACCTGGGCCAGCCGATGATCGAAGGCGACGCCTTCCACAGCGACGCCAGCCGCGAGCGCATGCAGGCCGGCATCGCGCTGACCGACGACGACCGCGCCGCCTGGCTCGCCACGCTGGGCGATGAACTGGCGCGCCACCCCGGCGGCGTGGTGCTGGCCTGCTCGGCCCTGAAGCGCCGCTACCGCGACATCCTGCGCGCCGCCGCGCCCGGCCTGCGCTTCGTCTTCCTGGACATCACGCCGGCCGAAGCCCGGCAGCGGGTGAACGCCCGCGCCGGCGAGCACTTCTTCCACCCGGGCCTGGTGCAAAGCCAGTTCGACGCGCTGGAGCCGCCGCAGGGCGAAGCCGACGTGCTGCGGCTGGACGGCACACGCTCACTTTCCGCGTTGTGCGAGGCGGCCGCCGGCTGGCTCGCGCACGACATCCCCGCCCATCCCCCAGCCAGCCCGAGCCCGTTGGCCACCCTCAAGGAGACACCGTGAACGCACCCCATTCGAAGCGCCCCACCGCGCGCACCCTGCCCCGCCGCGCGGCACTGCGCATCGGCCTGGCGGCCGCAGCCACGCTGGCCCTGGGCTCGCTGGCGGCGCCCCATGCATGGAGCCAGCCGGCGGCCTGGCCCACCCGGCCCGTCACGCTGCTGGTGGGCTACCCGCCCGGCGGGCAGACCGACTTCGCCGGCCGCGTGATGCTGGCCGGCCTGCAATCGGCGCTGGGCCAGGCGGTGGTCATCGACAACAAGGCCGGCGTGAACGGCAACATCGCCGCGTCGGAAGTGCTGAAGTCCGCGCCCGACGGCAGCAAGCTGCTGGTGGGCAATGGCTCGATGACGATCGCGCCGCACGTCTACGACAAGCTGGGCATCATCGACCCGCAGAAGCTCACGCCCATCGGCGTGATGCTGCAGTCGCCGCTGGTGCTGGCGGTGCCGGCCACCTCGCCCATCAAGACCTATGCCGAGTTCGTCGAGCATGCCAAGGCCAAGAGCAGGAACGGCAACGGCATCGACTACGGCACCGGCGGCGTCGGCGCGCTGCCGCACGTCACGATGGAGCTGCTGCGCGAGCGCATCGGCGGCGTGAAGATGAACCACGTGCCCTACAAGGGCAGCAGCCCGGCCATGACCGACCTCATCGCCGGGCGGCTCGACGGCATGTTCGACGCCACCTCGGTCATCGCGCCCTTCATCAAGTCCGGCCAGCTGCGGCCGCTGATGGTCACCGGCGAGAAGCGCGTGCCGGCCTTCCCGGACGTCCCCACCGCCGCCGAGGTCGGCCTGAAGGACTTCACCATCATCTCCTTCATCGGCCTCTACGGCCCGCCGGGCCTGGGCGCCGACATCGTGCAGAAGGCCAACGCGGCGATGAACAGCGCGCTGAAGGACCCGACCGTCGTGAAGGGCATCCTGGAGCGCGGCGACGAGCCGGGCGGCGGCACGCCGGAGCGCCTGGGCACGCTGACCCGCACGCACTACAAGATGTGGGGCGACGTGGTGAAGGCGAACAACATCCGCGCCGACTGAAGACCACACCCGGGCCGGCGGCCTGCGCGGGCCCGCCGCCCAGGCGCGCAGCGGGTCCGCCCTTGCGTGGCCGGGCGGCCGCGGGGCGACGGCCACGCGCCGCCCGCAGGCCCCGCCCACCAGCGCGTGCGACCGCGGCGGCACAATCAGCGGCCATGCCCACCCGCCGCAACCCGCGCCCCGACGTGACCCCTGCGGGCCGGCTCGAGGAAGCCCGCCTGCACCAGGTGCTGGGCTACCAGATGGCGCAGGCCACCATCGTGACCAACGCGGTGTTCATGGCCCACGCCAGCGAGCCCTTCGGCCTGCGGCCCGTCGAGTACACGCTGCTGACCCTCATCGTCGAAAACCCCGGCGGCACGCTGGTGCGGCTGGCGCGCGCCCTGGCGGTGACGGCCCCCAACATCACGATGTGGATCGACAAGCTGGAGGCGCGCGGCCTGGTGCGGCGCCAGCCCAGCCCCACCGACCGCCGCGCCCAGGTGCTGCACGCCACGCCCGAAGGCGAGGCCCTGGCGCGCCAGGCCACGCAAAGCATCCTGGAAGCCGAGCGCGCGGCGCTGACCACGCTGAGCCCGGCCGAGCACGCGATGCTGGTGGAGCTGCTGCACAAGGTGGCCTGCGCGCGCAGCGACGGCGCGGCGTGATCAGCGCTAATTCCTGAAAGACGCGGCCATGGAAGAAACGACTCCCGGGCGCCGTGTGTGGCTGGCCGGCGCCACCGGCCTCATCGGCCGCGAGCTGCTGGACCGCCTGCTCGCCGATCCCGCCACCAGCGAGGTGCACCTGCTGCTGCGCCGCGCCGCACCCGTGCTGCCCCGGCACCCCAGGCTGCATGCGCACCTGGTCGACTTCAACCGCCTGCCCGCGCTGCCGCCGGCCGACGAGGTCTTCATCGCGCTGGGCACCACCATCAAGCAGGCGGGTTCGCAGGAAGCGTTCCGCCGCGTGGATTTCGACGCCGTGGTCAACACCGCGCGTGCCGGCCGCGCCGCCGGCGCCACGCACCTGGGCATCGTCTCCGCCCTGGGCGCCAACGCGCGGTCCGGCGTGTTCTACAACCGGGTCAAGGGCGAGATGCAGGACGCCGTGGCGAAGCTGGGCTATGCCTGCGTGGTGTTGGCGCAGCCTTCGCTGCTGCTGGGTGACCGCGCGCGCCTGGGCCAGCCCGTGCGCCCGCTGGAGGCCTGGGCCATGCGCTGGTCCCGGCCGGTGATGGCGGTGCTGCCGCGCGGCGTGCGTCCCATCCTGGCCGCGGACGTGGCGGCGGCGCTGCTGCAGGCGCTGCGCACCCGGCCGCCCGGCACGCACGTGCTGCCCTCGGGCGCCATGCAGGAGGCCCGGCTGCGCTGAGCGCCTGGGAGGCCTTCCGCCACGCCCGCTCGGACGCGCCGGAATG
>CBIHPZ010000631.1:0-2992 GCA_966211865.1 uncultured Aquabacterium sp. | reverse complement strand
CTCGACGAAGAAGCGGCCGTCGGCCTGCTTCTCGACGCGCGTGACCTCCTGGCCCAGGTGGAAGGTGGCGCCGAAGGGCTCGATCTGCTTGAGCAGGTTGTCGGTCAGCTCGCGGCCGGTGCACACCGGCACGGCGGGAATGTCGTAGATCGGCTTGTCGGGGTACAGCTCGATGCACTGGCCGCCGGGGTAGGCCAGTGAGTCGATGATGTGGGCCTTGATCTCGAGCAGGCCCAGCTCGAAGACCTGGAACAGGCCGACCGGGCCGGCACCGACGATGACGGCATCGGTCTCGATCATCTTCGCTGGCTTTCCTGAGCGGGGCGGCCGGGCGGCCTCAGCGGATCAGCTCGGACAGCTTGTCCTTGCGGTCCTTCCACTCGTCCGCATCCGGCAGCGCTGCCTTGCGCTTGGTGATGCTGGGCCACTGCTTGGCCAGGTCGGCGTTGATCTTGATGAAGGCCACCTGGTCGCCGGGCACGTCTTCCTCGGGGAGGATGGCGTTGACCGGGCATTCCGGGATGCAGACCGCGCAGTCGATGCACTCGTCCGGGTCGATGGTCAGGAAGTTGGGACCTTCGCGGAAGCAGTCGACCGGGCAGACGTCGACGCAGTCGGTGTACTTGCAGCGGATGCAGGCTTCGGTGACGACGTGGGTCATAGAGGCTGGGCCTTGAAGGCCGTAGAGGTGGGCGTGAGGCGGAGAACCGCGAATTTTACGGTGCCGGGGTCGGCGCCTGGACTTGAGACGGATCAAGCGGGGTGGCGACGGCTTCCACGGGCCGCGCGCCGGCGCCCACGGTGACCACCGCCGGCCGGCCCGCGTGCAGCACGGCGGCATCGGCCAGCGCGGCCACGGGGTGGCTGCTGGTGATGGCGTCGGGCCAGCCGGCGCGGGAGACGATGCAGACCGGGGTGTCGTCCGGCCAGCCGGCTTCGCGCAGCCGGCGCGACAGCGCGCCCAGCTGGCGGCCGGCCATGTAGAAGACCTCGGTATCGGCGGTGCGGGTGGCCTGCAGCGTGCCCAGGTGGGTCATCGCGGTGGTCAGGCTCACGCTGCGGCCGCTGCCGCGGCGGGTGAGGGGGCGGGCGGTGTCGGCCGCCGCGGCCAGCGCGGCGGTGACGCCGGGCACCACCTCGAAGGCGATGCCGTGTTCGGCCAGGGCCTGGATCTCTTCTTCGAGCCGGCCGAAGACGCTGGGGTCGCCGCCCTTCAGCCGCACCACGCGGGCGTGGGCCTGTGCTTCACGCACCAGGCGGGCGTTGATGGTGGCCTGCTGCGCGGCTTCGCTGAAGCCACGCTTGCCGACGTCGATCCATTGGGCCTGGGGCGCGAGTTCGCGCAGCGCGGGGTCGGTCAGCGCGTCGAACAGCACCACCTCGGCTTCAGCCAGCCGGCGCGCGCCACGCACGGTGATCAGGTCGGCGGCGCCGGGTCCTGCTCCGATGAAGGTGACGCGTCCCATGCCCGTTAGGGGTTGCTGGCGATCAGAGCCCGCGCTTGACCAGCAGCGCGCCGCTGGTGCGGTTGCTGGTGGGGTCGACGATGATCAGCGCACCGCCGACGCGGTTGGTCTCGTAGGCCTCCAGCGGCAGCGGCTGCTGCAGCTCGACCACGACGCGGCCGATCTCGTTGACGGCCAGCTCATGCGCATCGGTGGGCTCCAGCGTGTGGATGTCCAGCTTGTGCTCGATGGCCGAGATGCGCGCCTGCACCCAGCGGTTGCCGTGGCGCACCCAGTACTTGCGGCCGACCTGCGCCGCTTCGGTGTCCAGCCAGGCCAGCGTGGCCTCGAAGCGCTGCACCGGGGCCAGGCCGCCGGGCGTGCCGATCCAGTCGCCGCGCGAGATGTCGAGCTGGCGGTCGAGCACGATGCCGGCGGATTCGCCGGCCTGCACGCGTTCCACCGTGCTGCCGGCGCGGCGCACCTCGGCCACCGTGGCGCGTTCGCCGCTGGGGAAGACCTGCACCGCGTCGCCGGCCTTCACGCTGCCGTGGGCGATGCGGCCCCAGAACACGCGCGCCAGGTGGCCCGCGCCTTCGGCTTCCACGCCGCTGTCGCGCGCCACGTACTGCACCGGCTGCAGCAGCGCGCCTTCGGTGCGTTCCTGCGTCGTCGGCAGCGATTCCAGCAGCTGCAGCAGCGACGGGCCCTGGTACCAGGCCGCGTCGAGCTTGGTGGTGACGTTGTCGCCGCGCAGCGCGCTGACCGGGATGATGCCGGCGACGCTGATGCCGGCCTCGGCCGCGAAGGCCTGCAGCGCTTCCTGCGTGGCTTCGAAGGCGGCCTGGATGTCGGCCACCGCATCGAGCTTGTTCACCGCGAAGACGATGCTGGGCACACGCAGCAGGTGCGCCAGCAGCGCGTGGCGGCGGGTTTGCGGCAGCAGCTTCACCGGCTTCGTCTGCCAGTCGATCTTGGTGATGTCCACCAGCACCACCGCGGCGTCGCTGCCGGCGGCGGCGGTCACCATGTTGCGGGTGTACTGCTCGTGGCCCGGCGCGTCCGCGATGATGAACTTGCGGTGGCGCGTGGCGAAGTAGCGGTAGGCCACGTCGATGGTGATGCCCTGCTCGCGCTCGGCCTCCAGGCCGTCGGTCAGCAGCGAGAGGTCGATGGCCTCGCCGGCGGCGCGCTTGGCCAGCACGTCGAGCTGGTCGGCCAGGATGGCCTGCGCGTCGTACAGCAGGCGGCCGATCAGCGTGCTCTTGCCGTCGTCGACGGAGCCGGCGGTGAGGAAGCGCAGGGCGCGGTGGTCGGCGACGGGCTTGTTGTTGTCGGTGGTGGTCACGGCAGTGATCTCTTCAAGGACGGCGCTCATCTCAGTACCGCCCGGCCGTTCCAAAGGAACTGAGGGCCCCCTTGGGGGGCAGCGAACGAAGTGAACGTGGGGGCTTCATGTCAGAAATAGCCTTCCTTCTTGCGGCGCTCCATGGACGCTTCCGAAGTGCGGTCGTCCATGCGCGTGGCGCCGCGTTCGCTGACGGTCA
>CBIHPZ010000630.1:0-2998 GCA_966211865.1 uncultured Aquabacterium sp. | reverse complement strand
GGTGGAGTACCTGTGCGACCGCGTGGTGGTGCTGTACCTGGGCCGGGTGATGGAGGTGGCGCGCACGGAGGACCTCTTCGCCAGGCCGCTGCACCCCTACACGCAGGCGCTGCTGGCCGCGTCGCCGAAGCCCGACCCCGACGCGCCGCTGGCCCCCATCGCGCTGAAGGGCGACATCCCCAGCCCGGTGAACCCGCCTTCCGGCTGCGTGTTCCGCACCCGCTGCCCGCACGCCATCCCCGCCTGCGCCGCCGAGCGGCCGCCGCTGCAAGAATCCGCCCCCGGCCGCTTCAGCGCCTGCATCCGAACCGAACTGTTCACATGAACGACTTCCTCGACCCCCTGCTCGACAACCGCCACAAGGGCTACCCGCACGGTGCGCCGGCCTTGCGCCGCTCGCAGATCGGCGAACAGGGCTGGTCGGTGCCGGACGGCGACTTGCCGTTGCCATTGGCCGTTATCAAGCGATCGGCCCTTCGGCACAACCTGGGCTGGATGCAGCGCTTCTGCGAGGAACGCGGCATCGGCCTGGCGCCGCATGGCAAGACCACGATGTCACCGCAGCTCTTCCGCGCCCAGCTGGATGCCGGCGCCTGGGGCCTGACGGTGGCGACCGTGCACCAGCTGCGCATCGCCGTCGAGGCTGGTGCGCGCCGCGTGCTGATCGCGAACCAGGTGCTCGCCGCGGCCGACCTGCGCGCCATCGATGCACTGAAGGCCAGCCACGCCGGCCTGCGCGTGCTGTTCCTGCTGGACTCGGCGGCGCAACTCGAGGCCATCGAGGCCGTGCAGGCCACGACGCCCTTCGAGGTGCTGCTGGAAATCGGCGTGCCCGGCGGCCGCACCGGCTGCCGCACGGCCGAGGAGGCCAGCGCCCTCGCCCGCCGCGCCCATGCCAGCCCGGCCGTGGCCCTGGCCGGCATCGAATGCTACGAAGGCCTGAACGCCACCGGCGACGACGCGAAGGACCGCGCCTTCACCGACGCGCTGATGCAGCGCGTCACCGACACCGCGATGCTGGCCGACCGCGAGAACCTGTTCGACGGCGACGAGGTGATCGTCTCCGCCGGCGGCTCCGCCATCTTCGACCTGGTGGTGCCGGGCCTGAAGCCGGTGCTGACGCGCCAGGTGAGCGGCCTGCTGCGCTCCGGCTGCTACGTCACGCACGACCAGGGCAACTACCGGCGCCTGGTGTCGGTGGTGAACCAGCGCATCGGCTGCGCCGACGCGGCCGGCCTGCAGGCGGCGATGGAGGTGTGGGCCACGGTGCAATCGATGCCGGAGCCGGGGCTGGCCATCCTGGCCGTGGGCAAGCGCGACATCTCCTCCGACCTGGGCTGGCCGCTGCCGCTGGGCGTGGTGCCACGAGGCCAGCAGAAACCGCAGGCCGCGCCAACCGACTGGACCATCACCGGGCTGAACGACCAGCACGGCTACCTGCGCGGGGCATTGGGCGAGCTGAAGGTCGGCGACCGCGTGATCCTGGGCCTGTCGCACCCCTGCACCACCTTCGACAAGTGGCGCTGGATGCCCATCGTCGATGACGACTACCGCGTGGTCGACGCGCTGGTCACCCACTTCTGATGGCGAGCGGCATGAAGGCCCCCACGCTCCTTTTGCCGGCCAGCGCCCCCCGGGGCAGGCGCCCTGCGCGCGGCCGGGCGGTGCACCCATGAACCACCCCGGCGTGCTGCAGCGCATCTCCGAACTGCTGGCGGACCCGGCCGAGCCGCTGCCCGCGGCGCGGCGCGAGGTGCTGGAGCTGATCCGCACCGACCCCGAGCGCGCGCTGGCCGAGGGCTTCGAGTCGCTCGCCGACCGATCGGGCAGCTCGGTGCCCACCATCCTGCGCACCGCGCGCGACCTGGGGTTCGCCGGCCTGCGCGAATTCAAGCTGGCGCTGGCGCAGGAACTGGCGGTCAGCGGCTCGCCGCTGCACCGCCGCGTGCAGCTGGCCGACAGCACCGAGCAGGTCGTCTCCAAGGTGATCAAGAGCGCGGCCGCCGCGGTGAACGGCGTGCAGGCCCAGCTGGACCCGCAGGCGCTGGAGGCCGCGGCCGGTGCCATCGTCAAGGCCTCGCGCACCGATTGCTGGTGCGTCGGCGCCACGTCCAGCTTCATGGCCTCGGACATGCAGGCGCGGCTCTTCCGCATGGGCCTGGTGGCCAACGCCTACCTGGACCAGCACCTGCAGCTGGTGTCCGCGGCCACCTTGGACGCGGGCAGCGTCGCCTTCGCCATCTCGCACGTGGGTGGCATGCCTTCGCTGATGGAAGCGGTGGCCGTGGCCCGCGCGCAGAAGGCCACGGTGATCGCGCTGACGCAGGCCGGCACGCCGCTGGCGCAGCAGGCCGACATCGTGCTGGGCATCCAGGTGCCGGAGGACCCCGTGATGCACGTGGGCACCGAGGCCTACCTGGCGCACCTGACCGTCATCGAGGTGCTCACGGTGCTCATCGCGCAGCGCCTGGGCGACGCCGCGGTGCGGCGCCTGGCCGGCGTGCGGCGCGTGCTGGCCACGCATGGGCTGGACACGCGGCACCACCCGCAGCTGAAGTGGGGCGAGGTGGAATGATGACGCACGAAGTCAGCGGCCATGCGGCGGCGCATTTGCTGGAGGGCGGGCTCGTCATCGACGGCAGCGGCGCCCCCGGCCGCCCGGCCGACGTGCTGCTGCGCGGCGACCGCATCGCCGCCATCGGCCCCGGGCTGGCTGCCGGCGAAGACCTGGCCGGCGTGCAGCGCCACGACTGCCGCGGGCTGGTCGTCGCGCCCGGCTTCATCGACGTGCACACCCACGACGACGCCATCGTGCTGCAGCAGCCGCGGATGACGCCCAAGCTGTCGCAAGGCATCACGACCGTGATCGCGGGCAACTGCGGCATCTCCCTGCTGCCCTGGGCCACCCACGATCCGCCGCCACCGCTGAACCTGCTGGGCCGCGATTCCTTCCGCCATGCGGCCATGGGCTCCTACCGCGCGGCCTTTGAAGAAGCCC
>CBIHPZ010000629.1:0-2999 GCA_966211865.1 uncultured Aquabacterium sp. | reverse complement strand
GCCAAGGGCCTCGATTTCCTGAACGGCGGCACCGCCTGGGTCGGCAAGCGCGAATACCGCCGGCCCGACATCCACATGCTGGACCTGATGTACACCAGCCTGACCGGCACCGGCGGCGGCGTGGACCGCATCAAGGCCGGCCCCGGCAAGTTCAGCTACGCGCTCTTCAAGGACAACGATTCCTCGGTGGCCGATGCCAGCGGCAAGGTTGTCAATTCCACCGCCGCGCTGCGCCAGAACATCATGTACGAAGGCGTGCCGGTCAACCCCAACGGCACGCTGGACCTGCTGACCACCTTCATCAGCGCCAAGGGCGAGGGCAAGCACAACGGCTGGAACGCGACGCTGCTGCACAACCAGGGCGGCGTGTTCGGCGGCGGCAACACGCTGGGCCTGCAGTACGGCGTGGGTCCCGGTGCCAGCGGCGAATGCTGCAACCGGCTCGGCACCTCGGGCCCCACCACGCAGGGCTCGGACGTGAAGCGCCTGCGCATCTTCGATTCGCTGTGGATCCAGCCGACCACGGACTTCAGCATGGAATTGATCGCCCTGCTGCAGCGTGACCAGTCGAACGCGTCGGGCAAGTCCACCTGGACCACGCTGGGCGCGCGGCCGGTGTACGCGCTGGGCAAGAACTTCAAGCTGCAGGCCGAGATCGGCACCGACCGCGTGTCCTTCTCCAACGGCCAGCCCACGCAGCGCCTGACCAAGTTCACCTTCGCGCCCACCATCACCGCGGGCAAGGGCTACTGGTCGCGGCCGGAGCTGCGCCTGTTCGTGACCCACGCCATCTGGAACGACGCGGCCAAGGGCGCGGTGAACGCCGCCAACGAAGGCGGCGCGGTGTTCGGCGACCGCAAGAGCGGCACGTCGTACGGCGTGCAGGTCGAGGCCTGGTTCTGAACCTTCTCGAGTGAGAGCGGGCGAAGCGGCTCTCGGCGTGGCGAGCGGCGGCTGCCAGGTCTTTTGACCTGTCCATGTCTGCCACGCCGACCCGTGGCCCTTGGGCCGGACGCTGCGGCGTCCGGCACTTTTTCCTTGATTGTCTGGACATGCCTTTCAAGCGTTAGCAAAGCGAGCGCCTTCTCACGCGCCGCCACACAAGGAGTTGTCGCCATGAACCTCTCCATTCCCTTTTCGGCCCTGCGCGCGCGCCTCCAGGCCCGTGGACCGCAAGGCGCCTGGATGAACCGCCTGCGCATCGGCACCCGCCTGGCGCTGGCGTTTTCCGTGTTGCTGGCGCTGGCCGCCGGTCTGGGCCTCTTCGCCATCGCCCAGCTGCAGGTGGTGCGCCAGTCGTCCACCGAGATCAGCGGCCGCTGGATGGCCGGCGTGCGCCTGAGCTCGCAGATGAACACCGATGCCTCCGACTTCCGCATTGCCGAGGCCAAGCACCTGCTGGCCGCCGATGCCGAGGAACGCGCGCAGTTCGAGCGTGAACTGAAGACCGTGGCCGCCGCGCTGGCCGCCCATGCCGGCGAATACGAGGCGCTGCTGACCACGCCCGAGGACCGCAAGCTCTACGACGCCTTCAAGCGCGAACGCCAGCGCTACCTGGACGAACACGTACGGATGATGCGGTTCTCGACCGCGGCGCAGGTGGAGGACGCGAAGGCGATGCTGACCTACAACTCACAGAAGAAATACGAAGGCGCCGCGGCCGCGCTGCGCGCGCTGGTGGACCGCAACATCGACGGCGGCCGCGAAGCCGCCGCGGCCAGCGAGGCCACCTTCGCCGCCGCGCGGCGCTGGATCCTGGCGCTGCTCGCCGGCGCCATCGTGCTGGGCGGCGCGCTGTCCTTCGTCATCGCGCGCAGCATCGGCCGGCCGCTGAAGGCCGCGGTGGACGTGGCGGGCGCGGTGGCGCATGGCGACCTGACCGTCAGCGTGCCCAGCGGCGGCCGCGACGAGACCGGCCAGTTGCTGGCCGCACTGCACGCGATGACCGCGAGCCTGGACAAGCTGGTGGCCGAGGTGCGCCAGGGCAGCGAGCAGGTGGCGATGAGCGCGCAGGAAATCGCGCTGGGCAACGCCGACCTGTCGCAGCGCACCGAGCAGCAGGCCGCGCGCCTGCAGCAGCTGGCCTCGTCCACCGTGCAGCTGCGCGCCGCGGTGCAGGCCATCGACGAATCGGCGACGCGTGCCGCGCGCGTGGCCGATGGCGTGAGCGGCCTGGCCACCAAGGGCAGTGGCGTGATGGCGCGCGTGGTCACCACCATGCGCAGCATCCTCAACTCCAGCCAGCGCATCGGCGAGATCACCGGCGTGATCGATTCCATCGCCTTCAAGACCAACATCCTGGCGCTGAACGCCGCGGTGGAAGCGGCCCGCGCGGGTGACGCTGGCCGCGGCTTCGGCGTTGTGGCGGGCGAGGTGCGCGCGCTGGCGCAGGTCAGTGCCCAGGCCGCGCGCGACATCAAGGCCCTGATCGACGAGAGCCAGCAGCGCGTGGACAGCGGCAGCACCCTGGTGGGCGAGGCCGGCAGCGCGATGGACGAGATCCTGGCCCAGGTGCGCGGCGTGCACGGCCTCATCGCCCGCATCAGCGAAGCCACCGGCGCGCAGAGCGGCGACATCGCCGCGGTGTGCGACGCCATCGCACAACTGGACCAGTCCACGCAGCAGAACGCGGCGCTGGTGGAGCAATCGGCCGCCGCTTCCGAGAGCCTGCGCGAGCAGGCGCAGCAGCTGGTGGGGGCGGTGTCGGTGTTCAGGACACGGCCGGGCTGACGGCGCCGGAGTGCGCCACGGACGACCGCGGGCGTTGGAACGAACGGCGCGCGCCGTGCAGGCCAGCGGATCTGCAGCGCGCCACGCCCCTCGAATCCGCACATTCGCCGGCGTGTCGACGCCTACGATGCACCCATGCCCATCCCGCTGACCCTCGCCACCCCGCGCCTGACGCTGCGCCAGTTCGTCCACGACGACTGGCCCGCCATGCACCAGCACTACGCCGACCCGGAGTGCACCCGCTACACCTTCCGGCGCGCGCTGACCGA
>CBIHPZ010000628.1:0-3004 GCA_966211865.1 uncultured Aquabacterium sp. | reverse complement strand
CGCTTCAGGCCGCGCCGGGAATCGCCGGAATCGGCAGCACCACGTCGCCGCACTGCGCACGGTGGCGCAGCACGTGGTCCATCACCACCAGGGCCAGCATGGCCTCGGCGATGGGCGTGGCGCGAATGCCGACGCAGGGGTCGTGGCGGCCGAAGGTTTCAACGGTCGCCGGCTGGCCGGCACGGTCGATCGAGGCCTTGGGCGTGCGGATGGAGCTGGTGGGCTTGATGGCGATCGACACCACCAGGTCCTGGCCGGTGGAGATGCCGCCCAGCACGCCGCCCGCGTTGTTGCCGCGGAAGCCGGCGCCGCTCAGCTCGTCACCGTGCTCGCTGCCCCGCTGCGTGACGGCGCCGAAGCCGGCGCCGATCTCCACGCCCTTGACGGCGTTGATGCCCATCATCGCGTAGGCGATGTCGGCGTCCAGCTTGTCGAAGAGTGGCTCGCCCAGGCCCACCGGCACGCCGCGGGCACGCACCTCGATGCGTGCGCCGCAGGAGTCGCCGGCCTTGCGCAGCGCGTCCATGTGTTCTTCCAGCGCCGGGATCACCGACGCGTTGGGGGCGAAGAAGGGATTCAGCGGGATATGCGACTCGTCCTCGAAGGGGATCGCGATGTCGCCCAGCTGGCTCATCCAGCCAATGAAGTTCGTGCCGTGCTTTTCCTTCAGCCACTTCTTGGCCACCGCGCCGGCGGCGACCATCGGCGCTGTCAGCCGCGCGGAAGAGCGGCCGCCGCCGCGCGGGTCGCGCAAGCCGTACTTGCGCCAGTAGGTGTAGTCGGCGTGGCCCGGGCGGAAGGTGTCGAGGATGTTGCCGTAGTCCTTGCTGCGCTGATCCGTGTTGCGGATCAAGAGGCAGATCGGCGTGCCGGTGGTCTGGCCCTCGTAGACGCCGGAGAGGATCTCGACGGCGTCGGGCTCGTTGCGCTGCGTCACGTGGCGGCTGGTGCCGGGGCGGCGGCGGTCCAGGTCGGGCTGGATGTCGGCTTCGGACAGCGCCAGGCCGGGTGGGCAGCCGTCGATCACGCAGCCGATGGCGGGGCCGTGGCTTTCGCCGAAGTTGGTGACGCGGAACAGTTCGCCGAAAGTGCTGCCGGACATGCGCTCGATCTTCAGGAATGAAAAAGGCCCGGCGGAAACGCCGGGCCTTGGATTGTCGCAGGCGGCCGGCGCAGTACGGCGCTCAGCCGCTGCCGTGGCCTTCCCGGGCCGACCGTGCCCGCCACCGGGGCAGCAACGAGCCTGGGGCGGCGGCCAACACCCGATGCGCTACAGCTTGGGCTCGGCCGCGCCCTCTTCCTCCACCGGCCAGTCGCGGATGTAGGCCTTGAGCATGCGGTTCTCGAAGTCCTGGCTGTCGACCACCGCCTTGGCCACGTCGTAGAACGAGATCACGCCCATCAGCGTGCGGCCATCGAGCACCGGCATGTAGCGCGCATGGCGCCCCAGCATCATGCGGCGCACTTCGTCGATCTCGGTCTCCGGCGTGCAGGTCAATGGTGCATCGTCCATCACCGAACGCACGCCCAGGCTGCCCACGCTGCCGCCGTTCTTCACCACGGCGCGAATCACCTCGCGGAAGGTGAGCATGCCCGTCAGGTCGCCGTGGTCCATCACGACCAGCGAGCCGATGTCGAACTCGGCCATGGTGCTGATCGCCTGGGCGAGCGGCTGGTCGGGGGGAATCGTGTAAAGGGTGTTGCCCTTGACGCGCAGGATGTCGCTCACCTTCATCAAAATCTCCTCGTGGGTCTGGCGCCCAGCGTGGCGAAAAACATAGCACACAATGCCGCGCACCGACACCCCGCAGACTGCCATGCCTGGTCCATCAGACCCCGGTTTTGACACCCTCGCGCTGCACGCCGGCGCGGCCCCCGACCCCGCGACCGGCGCCCGCGCCGTCCCCATCCACCTCAGCACGTCCTTCGTGTTCGAGAACAGCGAGCACGCGGCCTCGCTGTTCAACATGGAGCGCTCCGGCCACGTCTACAGCCGCATCAGCAACCCGACCAACGCGGTGCTGGAAGAGCGCATTGCCGCGCTCGAAGGCGGCGTGGGCGCGATTGCCACCGCCAGCGGCCAGGCCGCGCTGCACCTGGCCATCAGCACGCTGGCCGGGGCCGGCAGCCACGTCGTCGCCAGCTCGGCGTTGTATGGCGGTTCGCACAACCTGCTCGACTACACGCTGCGCCGCTTCGGCATCAGCACCACCTTCGTGAAGCCGGGCGACATCGACGGCTGGCGCGAGGCCATCCGCCCCGAGACGCGCCTTCTCTTCGGCGAGACCCTCGGCAACCCCGGGCTCGACGTGCTGGACATCCCGACCGTGGCCGCCATCGCCCACGAGGCCAAGCTGCCGCTGCTGGTCGACTCCACCTTCACGCCGCCCTGGCTGCTGAAGCCCTTCGATCACGGCGCCGACCTGGTCTTTCATTCGGCAACCAAATTCCTGTCCGGCCATGGCACCGTCGTCGGCGGCCTGCTGGTCGACAGCGGGCAATTCGACTGGGCCGCGTCGGGCCGCTTCCCCGAATTGAGCGAGCCGTACGCCGGCTTCCACGGCATGGTCTTCGCCGAGGAAAGCACCACGGGCGCCTTCCTGCTGCGCGCCCGCCGCGAAGGCCTGCGCGACTTCGGCGCCTGCATGAGCCCGCACACCGCGTGGCTGATCCTGCAGGGCATCGAGACCCTGCCGCTGCGCATGGAGCGCCACGTGGGCAACACCCGCAAGGTGGTCGACTTCCTCGCGGCGCATCCGATGGTGTCGCGCGTCGGCTACCCCGAACTGCCCAGCCACCCCGACCACGCGCTGGCCAAGCGCCTGCTGCCGCGCGGCTGCGGCGCGGTCTTCAGCTTCGATCTCAAAGGCACGCGCGCCCAGGGCAAGGCCTTCATCGAGGCACTGAAGATCTTTTCGCACCTGGCCAACGTGGGCGATTGCCGCTCGCTGGTCATCCATCCCGCCAGCACCACCCACTTCCGCATGGACGACGCGGCACTGGC
>CBIHPZ010000627.1:0-3032 GCA_966211865.1 uncultured Aquabacterium sp. | reverse complement strand
AACAAAAAGGCGCCCCGAAGGGCGCCTGTGCACTGGGTTGACCGGCGGGCCAGCGAAGGCCGCCGCGCCTGCCCGTGCGGGCTTCAATAGCCCTGGCTGCCACCCCCGTAGCCGCCACCACCACCACCGCGCGGGCCGCGGCCGGTGCCGTAGGGGCTGCGGCCACCGCCGCCGCCACCACCGTAACCACCGCCGCCACCACCACCGCCGTAGCCACCACCACCGCCGCCGTAGCCGCCGCCACCACTGCCGCCACCGCCGCCGAAGTTGCCGCGGTTGCCGTAGGGGCCGCGACCACCACCGCCGCCGCCACCACCGAAGCCACCCGGGCGCTCTTCACGCGGGCGGGCTTCGTTGACGACGATCGAACGGCCTTCCAGGGGCTGGCCGTTCATGGCGTTCATCGCGGCCGTGGCCTCGGCCGAGGACGACATTTCGACGAAACCGAAGCCCTTCGAGCGGCCGGTTTCGCGGTCCATCATCACCTTGGCAGACGTGACGGTGCCGAATTGACCGAACGCTGATTGCAGCGATTCATCGCGCACCGAGTAGGCGAGATTGCCTACATAAAGCTTGTTTCCCATGCTGGGAAGCTCCTTATCGAACAGAAAAAGACCATGTGGAGCTCTTACCCAGCATGAAACCACTCAAGCTAAAGGCGCCCTCACCACAGGCGGGAGTACAGACCTAAGAAAGTTCCGGACCACCCTCCTCGCGCGATTATGGGCACAAAGTCACGGGCACTACCAGCCATGGCAAGACAGGGCTAACCCGCAGGCGCCGCGACTGTTGCCAGGGCGGCACAAGGTGCATGCTGGTGTACCGTCGCGGCCACCGCGCCGTGGCGGCGCGACCACAAGAACACCGATGGACCTGCTGAAGCCCCTCATCGCGCTGCTGGCGATCGTCAACCCGATCGGCGCCGTGCCCTTCTTTCTTGCGCTGACGCAAGGTCTGTCCAAAGAACAGAGGCGGCGCACGCTGCGCGTCAGCTCATTCAGCGCGTTCTGCGTCATCGCCATCAGCGGCCTGGCCGGGCTGCACATCATCAATTTCTTCGGCATCTCCATTGCTTCGTTCCAGGTCGGCGGCGGCATCCTCCTGCTGATGTCTTCGCTGCACATGCTCAATGCGCAACCCGCCGAGAGCAAGCAGGACGACGTCGACGAGGGCCATGCGAAGGCGGACGCCGGCGCCTCGGTGGCCGTGGTGCCGCTGACCATCCCGCTGCTGACCGGCCCGGCCACCATCTCCACGATGGTGATCTATGCCGAGAAGACGCGCACCGTCCTCGAGCACGCGCTGCTGGTGGGCTACGGCGTCGTGATCGGCCTGGCCACCTACCTGGCCTTCATGGCCTCCGGGCGCATCGCCAAGGTGCTGGGCCAGACCGGCATCAACGTGATGACGCGGCTGATGGGCCTGATCCTGGCCGCGATGGCGGTGGAACTGCTGGCGGACGGGCTGGGCAAGCTGTTCCCGGTGCTGGCGTCGGCGCTGCCGCGCTGAAGGCCCCGCCGAACCCACGCTGAACGGCCGGCGGCGCGGCAATGCACCTGGGCCTGCGCCTCTTCTTCGGCTTCTTCCTGATCGCGGGCCTGGCCGCGTTCTTCATCCTGCGCGTCTTCGTCGGCGAGGTGAAGCCCAGCGTGCGCCAGGTCACCGAAGACATCCTGGTCGACGCCGCGCACCTGCTGGCCGAGGCCGCGGCGCCCGAGCTGGCCGCGCTGCCGCCCGGCAGCACGCTGGACGGAGGCACCTTTGCCGCGGCCGTTGCGCGTTATCGCCAGCGGCCGGTCGATGCGCACATCTGGGGCCTGCACAAGCGCAGCCTGGACCTGCGCGTCTACGTCACGGATGCAGCGGGCCGTGTGGTGTTCGACGGCGGCGACGCGCCCGAGACCGGCCAGGACTACTCGCGCTGGCGCGACGTGGCGCGCACCCTGCGTGGCGAGTACGGCGCCCGCACCACCCGCAGCGAGCCCGACGACGAGCTCAGCACGGTGATGTACGTGGCCGCCCCGGTGCGCGATGCCGCCGGCCGCACCATCGGCGTGCTGACGGTGGCCAAGCCGGGGCGCACGCTGCAGCAGTTCATCGACCGCGCCGAGCGCAAGATCCTGGTCTCCGGCGCCTGGCTGCTGGCCTTGTCGCTGGCGGTGGGCGTGGCGGTCACCTGGTGGGCGGTGCATTCGGTGCGGCGGCTGCGGCGCTATGCGCAGCAGGCGCGCGCGGGTGAACCGCAGGCCGCCCCCGCGCTGCCCGGCGAGCTCGGCGAGCTGGCGCAGGCCATGGCGGCGATGCGCGACCGGCTGGAGGACCGCGGCCACGTCGAGGCCTCGGTGCGCGCGCTGACCCACGAGCTGAAGAGCCCGCTGACGGCCATCGGCGGCGCCGCCGAGCTGCTGGCCGACGAGCTGCCCGCGGCCGACCGCGCCGGCTTCGCGCGGCAGATCGGCCAGCAGGTGCAGCGCCTGCGCGAGCTGGTGGACCGGCTGCTGGAGCTGTCGAAGCTGGAAAGCCTGCACGCGCCGGCGCAGCGGGCCGAGGTGGCGCTGCGGCCGCTGGTGGAAGCCGTGCTGGCCGAACAGGCGGCACCGTTGCGCCAGCGTGGCTTGCGCTGGCGGTGGACCGCCTGGCCGCGCGAGCAGCCGACCGGCCAGCTGACCACCCAACCGGTTGCACAGCCGATCGCTGCGCCGACCATCGCGCCGGCCATCGAGCCGGCCGTCCTCGACGCGGTGCGCGTGCAAGGCGACGCCGAGCAGCTGCGGCTGGCGCTGTCCAACCTGCTGGCCAACGCGCTGGCCTTCGCGCCGGCGGGATCCACGCTGGACCTGGCGCTGCACCAGGACGCCACCGGCGTGCACTTCAGCCTGCGCGACCACGGCCCCGGCGTGCCCGGCTACGCCCTGCCGCAGCTGGGCCAGCGCTTCTTTTCGACGCCGCGCCCGGACGGCACCAAGGGCAGCGGCCTGGGCCTGGCCATCGTGCGGCAGGTGATGCTGCTGCACGGCGGCACGCTGCGCATC
>CBIHPZ010000626.1:0-3033 GCA_966211865.1 uncultured Aquabacterium sp. | reverse complement strand
GGCTGCACGATGGCCTTCATCAGCGGCGCGCTCATCGGCAGCTTCAGGTTGATCTGCCGCGGCGGAATGGGCGACTGGAACCAGCGCTGGTAGATGCGCCCGATCTCGCCGCTGTTGAAGAGGCCCACGATCACCTCGTCGCCCAGGCGCTTGAACTCGGGGTCGTTCTTGCGCACCACGATGCCGTAGGGCTCCACCGACAGCGCCTCGGTGCTGATGTGGTAGGCCGCGGGCCGCTTGGTCATCGCCGCCAGGCTGTACAGCAGCACGTCGTCCATCGCGAAGGCCACGGCGCGGTCGGTGTCCACCAGCCGGAAGGATTCGGCGTGGTCGCGCCCGGCCAGGATGCGCATCTGCAGCCCGCGCGCCGCGTTCAGCGCCACCAGGTGGCGCATGCTGGTGGTGCCGGCGGTGGACGTGACCGCCTGGCCGCGCAGGTCTTCCACGTTGTCGATGCGCGCGGACTGCTTGGACAGCAGCCGCGAGCTGGCGATGAAGGTGGTGGTGAGGAACGCCACCGTCTCCTGCCGCTCCGCCGTGTTGGTGGTGCTGCCGCACTCCATGTCCACCGCAAGGTTCAGCAGCATCGGGATGCGGGTGGCCGACGTGACGGGGGTCAGCTTCACCGTCAGGTCCGGCAGCTTCAGGCGGCGCTTCACGGCCTCGACGATGTGCATGCAGATGTCCATCGTGTAGCCCACCGGCCGCTGGCGCTCGTCCAGGTACGAGAACGGCACCGACGCGTCGCGGAAGCCGATGCTGATGACGCCGGTCTCGGCGATGCGCTTGAGCGTGAGCGACTCGGTCGCGCCCGCGCCCGCGCCCGCCGGCCAGGCCAGCAGGCCGGCCAGCAGCGTGGCGCAGCAGGCTGCGGCGGCGGCGCGCCGCGGGCGCTGGGGTGTCGATTGATGCACTGCGTTCAGGCTCCGGGGTGTGAGGCTTCGCCCTGTGGCGCCGGGTGGCATGCCCGTGGCATGCTGGCGGCACCGCCGCAACCTTAGCGCCAAAGCCGGACGGCGACGTGCTGGCATGGTTCGCGCTTCTTGCGGTCTTCTGAAATTTTGCAGGACCGCTTTCATGCACGACATTCCCGGCCGCTCGAACCGCTTCGACTGCATCCTCGTGCCCTTCGATTTCTCCGACGCCTCGCACCACGCGCTGCAGGTGGCGACGGCCCAGTTCAAGGGCCCGCAGGCCACCCTGGTGCTGCTGCACGCGGTGGAGCCGGACGGCGGCGTGACCGAGCATGCGCAGTTGCACGGGCAGCTGGTCAACACCCTGGTGCAGGACGCGCAGCGCCGGCTGGAAGCGGTGGCGCGGCCGCTGCGCGGCGAGTGGGCCGAGGTGCAGGTGCTGGCCAGCCTGGGCGACCCGAAGGACGTCATCCTCTCCACCGCCACGCTGGTGGGCGCGGGCCTGGTGGTGATGGGCTCGCACGGCGCCACCGGCTGGCGCGCGCTCTTCGGCGGCACCACCTACCACGTGGCGCGCAAGCTGGATTGCTCGGTGCTGGTGCTGCGGCCGGACCGCAAGGCCTGATACAACGCCAGATCGACAGGACCGACGTGGAGACAGCAGTGAGCGAGGACGGGCCCCGGGCGGCTCAGGTGGTGCCTGACACCGGCCGGCGCGCCCGGCCCGGCGTGCCGCGTGCGGCGGACGACTTCCAGATCGTGTTCGTCGAGGACGACGCCTCGGTGCGCGAAAGCCTCACCGAGACCCTGCAGCTCGCGGGCTTCGACATCCGCGCCTTCGAATCGGCCGAGGCCGCGCTGCGCCAGGTCGGCCGCGGCTTCAAGGGCATCGTGGTCACCGACGTGCGCCTGCCCGGCATGGACGGCCTGGCGCTGATGCGCGAACTCATCAAGCTGGACCCCGGCCTGCCGGTGGTGCTGATCACCGGCCACGGCGACGTGCCGATGGCCGTGCAGGCCATCCGCGAAGGCGCCTACGACTTCATCGAGAAGCCCTTCCCGCCGCAGCGCCTGGTGGAAGCGGTGAGCCGCGCCATCGAGAAGCGCGCGCTGCGCATCGAGGTGGACACCTTGCGCCAGCAGCTGGCCGGCCGCCGCAGCGTGGAAGACCTGCTGCTGGGCCATTCGCCCGGCATGCAGCTGGTGCGGCGGCAGATCCTGGCCGTGGCCGACACCGGCGCCGACGTGCTGGTGGTGGGCGAAACCGGCACCGGCAAGGAACTGGTGGCGCGCTGCCTGCACGACGGCAGCCGGCGCCGCGCGGCCAACTTCGTCGCCATCAACTGCGGCGGCATTCCTGAAAGCCTCTTCGAAAGCGAGATCTTCGGCCACGAGGCCGGCGCCTTCACCGGCGCGGCCAAGCGCCGCGTCGGCAAGATCGAGCATGCCAACGGTGGCACCCTGTTCCTCGACGAGATCGAGAGCATGCCGCTGGCCTACCAGGTCAAGCTGCTGCGCACGCTGCAGGACCGCCACATCGAACGCCTGGGCTCGAACGACGCGGTGCCGGTGGACTTCCGCGTGGTGGCCGCCGCCAAGAGCGACCTGCGCCAGCTGAGCGAACAGGGCAAGTTCCGCAGCGACCTGTACTACCGCCTCAGCGTGGCGCTGATCCACCTGCCGCCGCTGCGCGAGCGGCGCGAGGACATTCCGCTCCTGTTCGAGAACTTCGTGCAGCAGGCGGCCGTTCGCTACGGCCGCGAGGCGCCGGCGGTGGACCAGGAGCAGCTGCGCCAGTTGATGATGCACGACTGGCCCGGCAACGTGCGCGAGCTGCGCAACGCCGCCGACCGGCTGGTGCTGGGCCTCTTGCGCACCATCGACGAAGCGACGCGGCCCGTGGAAGGCCCGCAGTCGCTGTCCGCGCAGATGGACATGATCGAGAAGGCCCTGCTGGAGCAGGCGCTGCGCCTGCACGAAGGCCGGCCCAAGCAGGTGTACACCGCACTGGACATCGCCAAGAAGACCTTCTACGACAAGGTGCACCGCCACGGCATCGACCTGAGCCAGTTCAGGCGCGGGGCTGAAGGCGACGGCGAGGCCGACGCCGGCGCTTGAA
>CBIHPZ010000625.1:0-3041 GCA_966211865.1 uncultured Aquabacterium sp. | reverse complement strand
GACACCGACACCGCCGACAAGACCGCCGAACGCCAGCGCCGCATCCAGGACCGCCAGGAGCAGCGCGACGGCGAAGAGGCCGAGCTGGAGAAGCCCGGCCTGGAAGCCGAGATGGCGAACAAGCCGCGCTTCCACGCGCCTGGCTATGAAGGCAGCCGCAAGCTGCACGAGCGCGTGGCGCTGATCACCGGTGGCGATTCCGGCATCGGCCGGGCCGTGGCCGTGCTGTTTGCGCGTGAGGGCGCCGACGTCGCCATCGTCTACCTCAACGAACACGAGGACGCCGAGGAGACGAAGCGCTGCATCGAGGCCGAGGGACGGCGCTGCCTGCTGCTGCCGGGCGACGTGCGGGACGCGTCCTTTTGCCGTCAGGCGGCCGAGCGCGTGGTGAAGGAGTTCGGCCGGCTGGACGTGCTGGTCAACAACGCGGCCTTCCAGGAGCATGCGGAATCAATTGCCGACATCGACGACCAGCGCCTGGACGAGACCATGCGCACCAACGTCTACGGCTACTTCCACATGGTGCAGGCGGTGCTGCCGCACTTGAAGAAGGGCGCCAGCATCATCAACACCGGCTCGGTGGTGGGGCTGGAGGGCAGCAAGCACCTGCTGGACTACTCGGCCACCAAGGGCGCCATCCATGCCTTCACCAAGTCGCTGGCCAGCAACCTGATCGACAAGGGCATCCGCGTCAACGCGGTGGCGCCGGGCCCGGTGTGGACGCCGCTGAACCCGGCCGACAAGCCCGCCTCCGAGATCGGCGAATTCGGCCGGAAGACCGACTTCAAGCGCCCGGCGCAGCCGGACGAGCTCTCGCCCGCCTACGTGTTCCTGGCCGCGCCCAGCTGCTCGGCCTACATCACCGGCATCGTGCTGCCGGTCACCGGCAGCGTGGGCGCGATCTGACCGCGGGTGGCCGCCGATGAAGGGCGTTATCGAGGTGAATGGCTTGACAGCCCCGGCTTCCCCCGCGAGCCTTCGCGGGTGAACCCACCTTCCGACTTCCCGGTCGACCCCGAGGCGCCGCCGGCGCGCTGGCGCGCGGTGTCCTTGCGCACCTACCTGGTCGCGCTGATGCTGCTGGCCACGGTGCCCATCGCGGCGCTGATGTCCAACCTGATCCTGGACGACGTGCGCGCCGCCGAGCAGAAGCTGCAGCAGGACCTGCAGCGCCATGCCGGCGCCTTGTCGCTGGCCATCGAACGCGAGCTGGCCTTCTCCATCGAGGCGCTGCAGGCCATCGGCCAGGCCGAGGCGCTGCGGCGCTGGGGTGCGCAGGGCGACACCCCACCCGATCCATCGGCCTCGCCCGGTCCGGCCTGGACCCGCCTGCGCCCCAGCTGGAGCCGGCTGGTGCTGATGGACCCCACCGGCCGCGCGCTGTACGACAGCGCCGGCGTGCCCGCCGTGTCCGCCGGCGACGAGCCGGGCCTGGCGCGCGTGCTGCAAAGCCGGGCCGCGGTCGTCTCGTCGCTGCTGGAAGAGCCGCGCAGCCACGCGCCGGGCACGCTGGTGCAGCAGCCGGTGCTGATCGATGGTGAACTGCGCTACGTGCTGGCGGCGTGGATCGACGCGCGCCACTGGCGCGAACTGCTGCAGCGTGCCGGCGCGCCGCCGGAAGGTTTTTCCGCACTGGTGGACGGCAGCCGCCGGGTCATCGCGGCCACGCCCGCGGCCGAGCCGCTGGCCCTGCGCCTGGCCGGCTGGAGCAACGGCACCGCGGGCGTCGGCCGGGAAGCGCTGGACGGCCACGACGCCCAGGTGGCCTGGCAGCGGCTGCCGCCCTTCGACTGGGGCGTCGCCGTCGGCCAGTCCACGTCGGCGGTGGATGAGGCGCAGCGCAACACCATCGTGGCGTCCATCGTCACCGCGGCCGGCTGCCTGGTGCTGGGCGTGGCGCTGGCGCTGGCCGTGGCGCGGCGCATCACCCGGCCGCTGCGCGCGCTGGCCCGCGGCAATGCGGCGCCGGACGGGCCGCGCCAGCGCCTGCCGGTGCGCGAGATCGCGCTGCTGCAGCAGGCCATGCAGCGCGCGGCGCGTGAACAGCAGCAATCGCGCGCCCAGCTGCAGGCGCAGGCGGACGAGCTGCAGGCCCTCTTCACCAGCAGCCCCATCGGCCTGGCGCTGGCGCGCGACCCCGGGTGCCGCGAGGTGCTGCATAACGCCGAAATGCAGCGGCTCATCGGCCCGCCGCGCGCCGCCGGCGAAGCCCCGGCGGACGTGCAGGTGCTGTACCGCGGCACCCCGCTGCAGCCGTCCGACTGGCCGCTGCAGCGCGCCGCCGCCAGCGGGCGCCCGGTGCCGCCGATCGAGCTGGAGCTGGTCTCCGCCGGGGCCGTCACCCCGCGCTACGCCATCGCCCACGCGGTGCCGCTGCTGGATGCCGCTGGGGCGGCCCGTGGCGCCATCGCGGCGCTGACCGACATCACCGCGCGCAAGGCCGCCGAGGCGCAGATCGCCGAGGTGGACCGCCGCCTGCACGAGAGCATGCGCCTGATGGAGCTGGCGCAGGAGGCCGGCCACGTCGGCTTCTTCGTCTACCGCTTCGACATCGCGCGGGCCTCGTGGACGCCGGGCCAGGCGCGGCTCTTCGGCCTGACGCCGCAGCCCTTCGACGGCACGCTGGACGACTGGCTGGCGCGCATCCATGAAGAGGACCGGCCGGCGGTCGAAGCGGCCCTGCGGCAGATGTTGGCGGCCGGGCAGCAGCAGGAGCGCATCGAGTTCCGCGTGCCGGCCGACGAAGCCGAGCCGGCACCACCGCGCTGGCTGTCTTCGCGCCTGCAGGCCAGCTACGACACGCAGGGCCGTCCGCTGCAGGTGGTGGGCGTGACCGTGGACGTGAGCGACCAGAAGGCGGCCGAGGAAGCGCACCGCGCGCTGAACGAGCGCGAGCAGCGCGCCCGCCGCGCGGCGGAAGCGGCCAGCCGCGCCAAGGACGAGTTCCTGGCCATGTTCGGCCACGAGCTGCGCAACCCGCTGTCGGGCATCGCCTCGGCCATCGAGGTGCTGAACCAGGCCGACCCCGCGTCGCCGCTGGC
>CBIHPZ010000624.1:0-3049 GCA_966211865.1 uncultured Aquabacterium sp. | reverse complement strand
CGGCCTCAGTTGTTCTCCGCCAACTGCGCCAGGATCGCCGGGTTCTCGAGCGTCGAGGTGTCCTGCGTGATCTGCTCGCCCTTGGCGATCGAGCGCAGCAGGCGGCGCATGATCTTGCCGGAGCGGGTCTTGGGCAGGTTGTCGCCGAAACGGATGTCCTTGGGCTTGGCGATCGGGCCGATTTCCTTGCCGACCCAGTCGCGCAACTCCTTGGCGATCTTCTTGGCTTCCTCGCCGGTGGGGCGCGGGCGCTTCAACACCACGAAGGCGCAAATGGCTTCGCCGGTGGTGTCGTCCGGGCGGCCGACCACGGCGGCCTCCGCCACCAGGTCGGTGTGCGACACCAGCGCCGATTCGATCTCCATCGTGCCCATGCGGTGGCCCGAGACGTTCAGCACGTCGTCGATGCGGCCGGTGATGGTGAAGTAGCCGGTCTTGGCGTCACGGATGGCACCGTCGCCCGCCAGGTAGAAGCCCTTCAGCTCGGGCGGGTAGTAGCTCTTCTTGAAGCGCTCGGGGTCGCCGTAGATCGTGCGGATCATGCTGGGCCAGGGCTTGCGCACCACCAGGATGCCGCCCTGCCCGTTCGGCACCTCGTTGCCGGTTTCATCGACCACGGCGGCGTCGATGCCCGGGAACGGCAGCGTGCACGAGCCCGGCACCAGCGGCGTGGCGCCCGGCAGCGGCGTGATCATGTGGCCGCCGGTCTCGGTCTGCCAGAAGGTGTCGACGATGGGGCAGCGGCCACCGCCGATGTTCTGGTGGTACCACTCCCAGGCGGCGGGGTTGATGGGCTCACCCACCGAGCCGAGCAGGCGCAGGCTGGACAGGTCATAACGCCTGGGATGCACGGCCTCGTTCGCTTCCGCGGCCTTGATGAGCGAACGGATCGCCGTCGGTGCGGTGTAGAAGATCGAGACCTTGTGGTCCTGGATCATCTTCCAGAAGCGGCCGGCGTCCGGATAGGTCGGAACGCCTTCGAAGACGATCTCCGTGCCCCCCAGAGCCAGCGGGCCGTAGGCGATGTAGGTGTGGCCGGTGACCCAGCCGATGTCGGCGGTGCACCAGAAGACGTCATCGTCCTTCAGGTCGAAGGTCCACTTGGTGGTGAGCGCCGCGTGCAGCAGGTAGCCGCCACTCGAGTGCTGAACGCCCTTGGGCTTGCCGGTGGAGCCGGAGGTGTAGAGCAGGAAGAGCGGGTGTTCCGCGCTGACCCACTCGGGCTCGCAGGTGTCGGGCTGGCCGGCCAGCGCGTCGTGCAGCCAGACGTCCAGCTTGTCGTTCCAGGCGATCTTGCCGCCGGTGCGCTGGTAGACGATGACGTTCTTCAGCGTCTCGCAGCCGCCGAGCCCAATCGCCTCGTCGACGATGGACTTCAAGGGCAGTGACTTGCCGCCACGCTGCTGCTCGTCGGCGGTGATCAGCATCACCGCGCCGGCGTCCTGCACCCGGTCGCGCAGGCTCTGCGCCGAGAACCCGCCGAACACCACGGAATGCGTGGCGCCGATGCGCGCGCAGGCCTGCATCGCCACCACGCCCTCGATGCTCATCGGCATGTAGATGACGACGCGGTCGCCCTTCTTGACGCCGCGGGCGCGCAGCGCATTGGCCATGCGGCAGGTGCGGGTGAGCAGGTCTTGATAGGTGGCGCGGGTGACGGTGCCGTCGTCGGCCTCGAAGACGATGGCGGTCTTGCCGCCGAGGCCGCGCTCGACGTTGCGATCCAGGCAGTTGTACGAGACGTTGAGCGTGCCGTCCTCGAACCACTTGTAGAACGGCGCCTCGCTGTCGTTCAGCACCGTCTTGAACGGCGTCTTCCAGGTCAACAGCTCGCGCGCCAGACGGCCCCAGTAGGCCTGGTGATCGGCGGCCGCTTCGTCGACGAGGGCCTGGTAGCCGTCCATGCCGGACACGTGCGCTCCGCGCACTGCCGCCTCGGACGGGGGATAGATCTTCAGCTCGTGCGGACCTTGGGCAGCGCTCATGCGTGTCTCCTGATGGATGGCAATGTGAAACGACAAGCCGCGACGCTAGCCAGGGGCTCTTACGACCCCCTTACTCTCGCAAACCCGGAGTGACGCGCCGCACCGGTCATCATGCTCCCACAGGCGCCACCTAAAATCCGCGCCACTCCCCGCTTCCCCGCTTTCATGACGCCCGATTCCCACCGCGCGCGACCGCGCCTGCGCCCGCTTCCGAACCTCATCTTCGCCAGCCGCTGGCTGCAACTGCCGCTGTACCTGGGCCTGATCGTGGCCCAGGGCGTCTACGTCTTCCACTTCTGGGTCGAGCTGGTCCACCTCGTGGAAGCCGCCTTCGGGCACCAGCCGGCGGTGGACCTGCTGGTCAAGAGCGTGGGCTACAAGGCGGCCGCCGGCGAGAGCATCACCAAGCTCAACGAGACGTTGATCATGCTGGTCGTGCTGGGCCTGATCGACGTGGTGATGATCAGCAACCTGCTGATCATGGTGATCGTCGGCGGCTACGAGACCTTCGTCTCGCGCATGGACCTCGAAGGCCACCCCGACCAGCCGGAATGGCTGAGCCATGTGAATGCCTCGGTGCTGAAGGTGAAGCTGGCGACCGCCATCATCGGCATCAGCTCGATCCACCTGCTGAAGACCTTCATCAACGCCGACAACTACAGCGAGAAGACGCTGTTGTGGCAGACGCTGATCCACCTCGCGTTCCTCGCCTCGGCGATGGCGATTGCCGCCACCGACCGCATCCTCGGCGGCCCGGCCAAGCACTGAAGCCGCCGCATCTCTTGCCCGCCCCACTTCCCGCACGAGCCAAGCCATGAGCACCACCACGACGATCCGCCAGGCCGACCTGATCGAAAGCATCGCCGCTGCGCTGCAGTACATCAGCTTCTACCACCCGGCCGACTACATCGCCCACCTGGCGCGCGCCTACGAGCGCGAGGAAAGCCCGGCGGCCAAGGACGCCATTGCGCAGATCCTCACCAACTCGAAGATGTGCGCCGAGGGCCGGCGCCCGATCTGCCAGGACACCGGCATCGTCAACGTGTTCCTGAAGATCGGCATGG
>CBIHPZ010000623.1:0-3050 GCA_966211865.1 uncultured Aquabacterium sp. | reverse complement strand
CGCAAGGTGTCGGACGACATCTTCAGCAGCACCGGCCTGTCGCTCACTTCGGGCATTGTCGAAACGCCGTCGTTCCTCGTGGCGCTGGAATTGATGCAGAGCACCAACATGCTGTCGCTGCAGCCCGCCGCATTGGTGGACAAGTTCGTGCGGCGCGGGCTGCTGACGCGCATCGCGTCCGACCTGCCCAAGCGCATGCCCGACTTCGGCCTGATCACGCTGCAGGGCGAGCCGCCCAGCACGCCCATGCTGGCCTTCATGGACGTGATCCGCGGGCTGGCCCAACACGGCAATGGAGCGGCCAGGGGCTCGCAGCCGGCACCGGTGGCGCAGGCCTGAGCCCAGTCAGGCCGAGATGTCCGAATCTGTCCGCCCCTCGTCCGCTTCGCGCCTTTCCTCGCTCCGCCCGCCGCCCTACGCTGCGCCTGGCCCCACTTCAGCACCCGCCATGCTCCAGCTCCGACCCAACTGCGAATGCTGCGACGCCGACCTGCCGCCGCAGTCCACCCTGGCGCGCATCTGCACCTTCGAGTGCACGTTCTGCGCGTCCTGTGCCGACAGCCGCCTGGCCGGCATCTGCCCGAACTGCGGCGGTGAATTGCTGCCGCGGCCGCGCCGGCCGGCGGACAAGCTCGCGAAGTACCCGGCGTCGACCGAGCGTGTGCTCAAGCCGCAGGGCTGCGGCACGGCCTGAGCCTTGGCGCGGCGGGCGCCGTCGGCATCCGCGGCGGGTGGCGCGCGCAGCGGGCTGCCTTCGGGTCAGCCCGGCACCCGCCGATCGCGCCACCAGCGTGTCAGCTCGATGCTGACGATGCACAGCCCCAGCCACGCCACGCCCAGCGCAAAGCCGGCCACCACGTCGCTGGCGTAGTGCACGCGCAGGAACATGCGGCTGGCGCCGATGGTGGCGGCCAGCGCGGCCATCAACAGCGCCACCGGCACGTGCGCGCGGCCGGGCAGCAGGCGCATCGCCAAGTAGGCCAGCATGCCGTAGGTCACCACCGATCCGGCGCTGTGGCCGCTGGGAAAGCTGAAGCCATCGGCGACCACGAGCCAGCCTTCGGCCGACGGTCGGCTGCGCTGGAACAGGTGCTTCAGCGATGCATTGAGCAGGCCGCCGCCGGCCACCGTCAGCACCCAGGCCGCGGCCAGTGCGCGGCGCCGGGTGGCCACCAGCGCCAGTGCGACGACGATGCACACGCCGGTGAGCGTGGCGGTGTCGCCCAGCCGCGTCAGCACGGCGAAGAAGCGCAGCGCCTGCGCCGGCGTGTGCAGTGCCAGGCCTTGCGTGAAGGCGCGGTCGACGCGGTCCAGCAGCTGCGCTTCCAGCACCTCCTCGGCCATCTGCGCAAAAACGGCCCCCGCCGCCAGGATGACCGCGAAACCAATGCCGATGCGCACCAGGAAGCCGGCCAGCGGCGGCAGGCGGGCCACGTCGCGCGGGCCGGCGAAACGCAGCAGCAGGTGCCAGAACAGCCACGAGGCGCCCAGCAGGACCACCAGCAGGAGCCCGCAAGCCAGCAACGCATGCTGCGCCAGCCAGGCGGCCAACGCTTCGAGGGTTTCAGGCGCGATGTCGTCCGGGTCCATGCGGGGCAGTGAGCTTGACACCAGGCCGCGCTGCGGCAAGCCCGATGCCCACCATGGCGGGGATGGAACGGGCCCGCGGCCGGGCGCGAAACAGCCTTATAGCCGCACCCGCATCGGCATTGCTCGACAGGTGGGTCGAGGCGCAGGCCGAGCGCATCGCGATGGATGCGTCTTTCATGCGCTAGCACGTTGGACGGATGGCTTGCGCCGGCGGGCACCCGGGCGGTCGCCGCCCGCGGGCACACTGCGCGCCCACGACCACCGCAGTGAAGGACCATCGACCGTGACTTCCCATTCCAGCGTCCGCAGCGCCATCGGCGCGGCCCTTCTTGCCCTGGCCTGCGCCGCCTCCGCCAGCGCCGCGGAACCGAGCGACGACGACCTTCCCCTGCGCTGCGAAGGCGCCGCCTGCGCCAAGGTCGCGACGCCCGTCTCGTGGCCCGACCTCGCCCTGGAAGACGGCACTGCGCCGTTCACCGTGCACGGCGCATTCACCTTCCGGCTGCCTGCCGGCGCGCGGCAGTACCTGCTGCACGACAACGGCATCACGGCGGTCTATCCGGACCGGCGCTGGATCGGCGTCCAGGTGCTGACTGCGACCGCCCTCGGCCTGCCTTCGCGGGACGGCGACGGCGGCATGCGTGCCGGTGCATTGAGCGTGGCCGACATGCCGCGAATCCTCTACACCAAGACGCCGGCAGACCCCGAGCCCAGCCATGCGGAGGACTTGAACCTCTGGCGCCTGGCCCTCGTCTTCAAGAACAGCCACTTCCAGAACGCGACGCAATTGCAGGTGGCGCAGCGCGGGCCGCTCACCGCGTACTTTGCGGACTGGGGCGCCGGAGGCGCCACGGCCGACATCCAGGTCGTCCACGGTGCCGTCAAGGACGCCCACCTTTTCGTGCAGCTCAAGGGGTTCGCCTTCGATGACGTGCGCCGGGTGGTGGGCTCGATCGAGACGCGCCGCAAGCCGTGAACGTGCGCCGGCAGCTGGCGGCAGTTGAAGCCGTCGACGCGCCGGTGGGCGGTTGAAGGCAGGCCGGCGGGCCACATCTCGCGGCCCGACGGGCCGCGCCCGGCGGTCCTCTCGACTGGCATCGCCTTGTTCCCCATCAAGCCGCAGCGGCCCACCCCTGCCGATACTGAGGCGGCCCGTGTCCAGCCACAGCCCCTCCTCGCGCCCACTCACCCGCCGCCAAGCGCTCGTCAGCGGCCTGGCTGCCGTGCTGCCGCCGGCGCCGGCGCTGCGTGCCGCCGAGCCCACGGCCTGGCTGGTTTCGGGACGCCCGACCGCGGCGGCGATGCAGGCGGTGGCGCTGCTGGCCCAGGCCGGCGACCATGGCCTGGCGCCCGCCGACTATGCCGCCGCCACGCTGGCCGCGTCCGTCAGCCAGGCTTCCGCACGTGCCCTGCCGGAGCCGCTCGCAGCGGACCTGGCGCAGCGACTGGACGCGTCTTTT
>CBIHPZ010000622.1:0-3050 GCA_966211865.1 uncultured Aquabacterium sp. | reverse complement strand
TGCCGATCATCGGCACCGCCAGCACGCCGTCCCACAGCTTGACCACCGGGGTGGAGAGTTCCAGCAACTCGTGCTGCTGGCGGGCGATGATGTCTTCGCGCGAGCGCTGGTGGGTGGTCGCCGTCCATTGGGCCATGCGGTCCAGCAGCGTGGTGGCGCCCCACAGCGCCTGGGCCAGCGCGGCGGCGTCGCCCCCCAGGTGCCGCTGCAGGCGCGCGAAGGCCGGCTTCTTCAATGCCAGCACGAAATGGCTGGTGGCCCCGGCGGTGGCGCCTTGCGCCGCCCGCGAGGCGGACAGCGCCTCCAGCACGCGGCGCAGGTTGTCCCAGGCCGGCTGGTCCAGGTCCTCGGGGTCGGCCCCGGCGCGCAGGCCTTTCAGCAACGCATCCAGCAGCTGCCGGGCTTCGCCCTGTGAACCGGCCGTGCTGGCCGCGCCGCCAGACCGGGCCACTTCCTGCAGCCACTCTTGCAACACCGTGTCGGCATCGCTTCCCAAAAGTTCTGCAAGCAACGGTTGCTGTTGCGCCATGGCCCTCGCTCCTTCGTCAGATCGTCGGTGGCCATGGCAAGCGTCGTGCCTGGCGGAAGCGGCGCAGCATAGCGCCGTTTTCGTCGTTTCCCAGGGCTGGGGTGGCGTCCTACGCCGTGCCGCGCCTCGGGCCGATGGACCTGGCGCGCGCCCGGCGCTGCAATGGGGCTCCTGCCGCACTTCGGCGCCACGGGCGTCATGCCATGAGCCTTCCCCTCGTCGACCGCGATCTCCATGCCGTCCTCAGCGACCCGGCGCTGCCGGCGATCGACACCGCGCCGCCGCCGCCGCGCCACTTCGAGATCGACTGCCGCCTGGACTACCAACTGAGCGGCCCCTGCGACTTCCTGTTCCAGGTCCACGCGCTGGACGGCATCGACCAGGCGGTGCTGCGCGAATCGCTGCAGCTGAGCCCGCGCCTGCAGCCGCACGTCTACGCCGACCCCACGGTGGGCCACCGCTTCCTGCGCCTGCACGCCGAGGCGGGACCGTTCTCGCTGCGCTACCGCGCCCGCGTTGAACGCCGGCCGCGGCCGGTGGACACGCACGCGCCGGAGGTGCCCATCAGCGCCCTGCCCGACGAGGTGCTGCACAACCTGATGCCCACCCGCTACTGCGAGTCCGACCTGCTCGGCCCGGCCGCGTTCAAGCTCTTCGGTGGCCTGCAGCCGGGCTACCCGCGGGTGCAGGCCATCGCCGACTGGGTGCACGACAACATCGAGTACCGCATCGGCTCGACGCAGCCGACGACCACCGCGCGCGACGTGTTCGTGCAGCGCGCCGGCGTCTGCCGCGATTTCGCGCACCTGGCCATCACCTTCTGCCGCGCGCTGAACATCCCGGCGCGGCTGGTGGTGGGCTACGCCATCTTCGAGGACCCGCCACCCGACTTCCACGCCGTGTTCGAGGCCTTCATCGGCGGCCGCTGGGTGATGTTCGACCCGACCCGCATGTCGCCGGTGGAAGACCTGGTGCGCATCGCCGTGGGCCGCGACGCCAAGGACGTGGCCTTCGCGACCATCTTCGGCCCCGCCGCCATGGAAGCGATGAGCCCCGAGATCCGCCGCCTGCGGGCGCCCCGCGCTGCCGCGGCGGCAGCGACGGCCACCACCCCCACGGCGTCCGCTGCCCGGCGCCCGCGCCGCAGGCGCGCCTGAACGGCACCGCGGGCCGGCGGATTGCTGCCGCGTGCGGACCATGGCCACGTCGCCCGCCCGCACCCTGCAAGCCTTGCGTGAAGCCGCGGCCGCCTGCCGCGACTGCCCGCTGGGCGCGGCCGCGACGCAGGTGGTGTTCGGCGAGGGCGCGCCGCAAGCGCGCCTGATGCTGGTGGGCGAGCAGCCGGGGGACAAGGAAGACCTGGCCGGCCACCCCTTCGTCGGCCCCGCCGGCGGCGTGCTGCGCCGCGCGCTGGCGCAGCTGGGCTGGCCGCCCGAGGCGGTCTACATCACCAACGCGGTCAAGCACTTCAGCTTCACGCTGCGCGGCAAGCGCCGCATGCACAAGACGCCCACCCAGCGCGAGGCCAACGCCTGCCTGCAGTGGCTGGAGCGCGAGATCGCCACCGTGCGGCCCGCCGCCATCGTGGCGCTGGGGGCCACCGCGGCACGGCAGCTGCTGGGCCAGGCGGTGGCGGTGCTGCGCGACCGCGGCCAGTGGTTCACGCGGGCGGACGGCATTCCCGTGCTCATCACCCTGCACCCGTCGGCCCTGCTGCGCGGCGACCGCGCGCAGTTCGAGGCGGCCTACGCGGCCTGGGTCGACGACCTGGCGCGTGCAGGCGGGCACCTGTCCTGACGCCGCTCCTGGCACGTGCCTGGCTTCCACCCAAGTGCGTCGCCGCATGCCAGCCCTGCGCGCCGCGGCGCCGCGCGGCCACCCCTCACAATGAAGCGATGGACACGTCCCCCACCCCCCTGGCCGGGCTCGAATTCGCGCCAGCCGCCGCGGCAGACGCCGATGCCCTGGTGGCGCTGCGCATCGCCGCCATGCGCGAGAGCCTCGAGCGCATCGGCCGCTTCGACCCCCAGCGGGCGCGCGACCGCTTCCTGTCCACCTTCGCGCCCGAGCAGACGCAGCACCTGGTGCTGCAGGGCGAGCGGGTGGGCTTCGTCGTGCTGCGCAGCTACCAGGGCGAGCTGCAGCTGGACCACCTGTACGTGCACCCTTCCCACCAGGGCCGCGGCATCGGCGCCGCGGTGCTGGCCCGCGTCTTCGCCGAGGCCGATGCGCAGCGCCTGCCGGTGCGCGTGGGCGCGCTGCGCGGCAGCGATTCCAACCGCTTCTACCAGCGCCACGGCTTCCGCCAGGTGGAGGAGAGCGAGTGGGACATCCACTACGTGCGGCCGTGCGCCGACCCTGGCGCCGCGCCCCGGGCCGACCGCTCCGCAGCCCCGTCCGGCGCACCTCGTGCTGACGCCTGACATGAGCGGCCACGCGCACCCCCGCCCACCTGCGCCCCGCCGAGCCCGCCGACGCGCCGTGCCTGGGCGTGCTGAGCATGCAGGTGTTCCTGGAAACC
>CBIHPZ010000621.1:0-3050 GCA_966211865.1 uncultured Aquabacterium sp. | reverse complement strand
GCCGTGTCGTCGTGCACCACCACGCCACCGTGCCCCAGCACCGCGCCCACCGCCGCATAGGCCTCGTAGTCCAGCGGCAGGTCCCACTGCGACTCCGGTACATAGCTGCCCAGCGGCCCGCCGACCTGGATGGCCTTCACCGGCCGGCCGCTGCGCGTGCCACCGCCGAAATCGAACACCAGCTGCCGCAAGGTCGCGCCGAAGGGCAGTTCCACCAGTCCGCCGAAGCGCACGTTGCCCGCCAGCTGGAACGGCAGCGTCCCGCGCGACCGCCCCACGCCAAACGCCTGATAGGCCTCGGGCCCCTCGGCCAGGATCATCGGCACGCTGGCCAGGCTGATGACGTTGTTGATGACCGTCGGCTGGCCGAACAGGCCTTCCACCGCCGGCAGCGGCGGCTTGGCGCGCACCATGCCGCGCTTGCCTTCCAGGCTTTCCAGCAGCGCGGTTTCCTCGCCGCAGACGTAGGACCCGGCGCCGAGCCGGCATTCGATGTCGAAGCGCTTGCCGCTGCCGAGCACGTCGGCGCCCAGGAAGCCGGCGGCGGTGGCGCGCGCCACCGCCTCGTTCATCGTTGCGAAGGCCTGCGGGTACTCGGAGCGGATGTAGACGTAGCCCTGCGTCGCCCCCACCGCGAGCCCGGCGATGGCCATGCCCTCGACCAGCGTGTACGGGTCGCCTTCCATCAGCATGCGGTCGCTGAAGGTGCCGGAATCGCCCTCGTCGGCGTTGCAGACGATGAACTTCTGCGTCGCCGGCGTGTTCAGCACCGTCTTCCACTTGATGCCGGTGGGGAATCCCGCCCCGCCGCGGCCGCGTAATCCGCTGGTTATCACCTGCTGCACGATGGCGGCGCCGTCCCCCAGGGCCAGCGCGCGCTTCATCCCCGCCCAGCCGCCGTGCGCCTCGTAGTCGGCGAGCGACAGCGGATCGATGACGCCGACCCGCGCGAAGCTGATGCGCTGCTGGCGCGCGAAGTACGGGATGGCCTCGGTCGGGCCCTGGCACAGCGGGTGCGCCGCCCCTTGCAGCACGCCGGCATCCAGCAGGCCGTCGACATCCTCGGCTGCCACCGGGCCGTAGGCGATGCGGCCGGCCCCGGTCTCCACCTCCAGCAGCGGCTCCAGCCACGCCATGCCGCGCGTGCCATTGCGCACCAGCTGGATGGCCAGGCCGCGCGCATGGCAGGCCGCCTGCAGTGCCGCGGCCACCTCGTCCGCGCCCGCCGCCAGCGCGGACGCGTCACGCGGCAGGTAGACCTTCACCGCCGCAGGGGCATGGCCCGGGTGAGCCGCGCCCGCGAGGGGACGCTCGCCTGGCGGGCGGCCCGCGCCCACGGGGGGTGCTCCATCGCCGCGTTCGGTGCCTGCAACCAGGCCCTGCAGCTTCTCCGGCGTCACGCGCGCATGCAGCCGATCGCCGATCTGCAGGGCCGGCGACTGCGCGCACAGGCCCAGGCAGTACACCGGCTCCAGCGTCACCGCGCCATCGGCCCGTGTGCCGCCGCCGGCGCAGCCCAGCGCCTGCTGCGCCGCTTCCCACAGGGCATCGCCACCGCAGGCCTGGCAGGACTCGGCGCGGCACACCTGCACCACGTGGCGGCCCGCGGGTTGCGCCCGGAAGTGGTGGTAGTAGCCGATGACGCCATGCACCTCGGCGCGCGACAGGTTGAGCCCGCTCGCGATGGCGGGCACCGCGTCCGCCGGCACGTGGCCCAGCGCGTGCTGGATGGCGTGCAGCAGCGGCAGCAGCGCGCCGGGGCGGTGGCGGTGCTCGGCGATCAGGTCGTCGACGATGCGCAGGCTGTCGTCAGGCGCGGGGCGGGTGGTGTCGGGCGGCTGGGTCTTCATGGGGTCGGACGGGCGCGGGCGGGCACGTGGAGCGGGCACTTCAAGCAGGCCCGGAAGCGGGCACTGGGGGGCGGCTTCTTGCCATTGGAATGGGGCATGCTCGCGCAGCTGTTGTCGAAACTCAATATGCGCGCCATCGCGCAGCCCATATGAGGCGCAGCGCCTAAGGAAGAACCCGATGCCCCACATCTCGATCAAGCCCGCCTGGACCATCCAGCACGACGACGGCGCCGCGCTGCCGCCGCGGCTGATCGAGCTGCTGGTGCAGGTGCAGGCGCACGGCAGCCTGCTGGCGGCGTCGCAGCAGCTGGGCCTGTCGTACCGCCACGCCTGGGACCTGGTGCGCCAGGGCGAAGCGCAGTTCGGCCGCGCGCTGCTGCACATGGAACGCGGCCGCGGCTCCACGCTGTCGCCGCTGGGCGAGAAGCTGGCCTGGGCCGACCAGCGCATCACCGCGCGGCTGAAGCCGGCGCTGGACTCGCTGGCGTCGGAACTGGCCACCGAGATCGAACGCGCCGGCGCCGGCCTGGGGCCCTCGCTGCGCCTGCACGCGAGCCACGGCTTCGCGGTGGAGAAGCTGGTCGCGCGCCTGGCCCAGGACGGCCAGCGGGTGGAGCTGACCTACGGCAGCAGCACCGCGTCCGCCGCCGCCCTGCACGACGGCGCCTGCGACGCCGCCGGCTTCCACATTCCCGAAGGCCCGATGCAGGCCGCCGCGCTGGCGCACTACGGCCGCTGGCTGGCGGGCGAGGACCTGACGGTGATCGACATCGCGCAGCGCCGCCAGGGCCTGATGGTGGCCGCCGGCAACCCGAAGAAGATCTACGGCCTGGCCGACCTGGCGCGCCCCGGCGTGCGCTTCATCAACCGCCAGGCGGGCTCGGGCACGCGCTTCCTGCTGGACGGCCTGCTCGCGGCCGAGGGCCTCGCCAGCGACGCCATCAACGGCTACGAGCACGGCGAGTACACCCACGCCGCGGTGGCCGCGTACGTGGCCAGCGGCATGGCCGACGCCGGCTTCGGCCTGGAGCCGCCGGCGCGCCAGTTCAAGCTGGACTTCCTGCCGCTGGCGCGCGAACGCTACTTCCTGCTGTGCCGCAGCGCGCTGGTGGATGCGCCCAGCATGGCGCGCGTGATGCAGGTGCTGCGCGATCCGTCGTTCCGGGCGGAGCTGGACGCGCTGCCGGGCTATGACGCGTC
>CBIHPZ010000620.1:0-3056 GCA_966211865.1 uncultured Aquabacterium sp. | reverse complement strand
TGCTGCGCGACCTCGATCGCCTGCTGGCCGAGGAAACCGGCCTGCCGGTGCTGGTCGCCGAAGACCCGCTGACCTGCGTCGTGCGCGGCTGCGGCATGGCGCTGGAGCGCATGGAACGCCTGGGCAGCATCTTCACGTCGGAGTAATGTCGTGAGGTGACGCCGGCATTCCCGCCGGCGCACCCCCAACAGCGCGGGCGCAACGCATGCCACTGGGCACCCTGGACCGCACCCCGCCGCCGTTCTTCCGCCAGGGAACACCGGCGCTGACCAAGCTCGTGCTGTGTTCGGCACTGGCCGTCTTCCTGATGGCCGCGGACAACCGCCTGAAGCTCACGCAGCCGCTGCGCGCCGCACTGGCCACCGTGCTGCTGCCGGCGCAGCGCGCGCTGCTGGCGCCGGTGAACGTCTTCTACGCCGGCCTGGATCACCTGCAGGGCCTGAACCGCGCGCTGGCGGCCGAAGACCGCGTGCGCCAGCAGCTGGTCTCGCATGCGGAGCGCCTGGCCCGCGGCGAGCAACTGGCGCAGGAAAACGCCCGTCTGCGCGCGCTGCTGGAGCTGCGCCCGGCGCTGCAGGTGCGGTCGGTGCCGGCCGAGGTGATGTACGAGGCGGCCGATCCCTATTCGCGCAAGGTCTTCATCGACCGCGGCGCCACCCACGGCGTGGTGCTGGGCGCGCCGGTGGTGAACGAAAGCGGCGTGCTGGGGCAGGTGACGCGGGTGTTCCCGCTGCACGCGATGGTGACCCTGCTGACCGACAAGGACGCCGCCGTGCCGGTGCTGAACACCCGCAGCCAGCAGCGCAGCGCGGCCTTCGGCGGCGCCGGGGGCGGCCTGCTGGAACTGCGCTTCATGGCCGGCAATGCCGACGTGCAGGTGGGCGACAAGCTGACCACCAGCGGCGTCGACGGCGTCTACCCCGCCGGCCTGCCGGTGGCCCAGGTGGCCAGCGTCGACCGCCGCGTCGATTCGGGGTTTGCGCGCGTGCTGCTGGCGCCGGCCGCCGGCATCGATGGCGTGCGCCACGTGCTGGTGCTGGAGCCGCTGTCGGCGCAGTTGCCGCCGATCCCGGAACTGCCGGCCGCCTCGGCGCCCAAGACCACGGCCAAGGGCGGCAAGCCCAAGGCCTCGGCCGGGGGGGCGGCGCCATGATCATGCCCCGCGGCGACCAGCTGCTGCTGCCGGTCAATCCGCTCTTCATCGGCCTGTCGCTGCTGCTGGCGCTGGCGCTGGAGATGCTGCCGGTGGGCCGCCATGCCGCCTCGCCCGACCTGCTGGCGCTGGTGCTGGTGTTCTGGATCGTGCACCAGCCGCAGCGCGTGGGCGTGGGCCTGGGCTTCCTGTTCGGCCTGCTGATCGACGTGCACGAAGGCGCGGTGCTGGGCCAGCACGCGCTGGCCTACACGCTGCTGGCGTTCTTCGCGGTCAGCATCCATCGGCGGCTGCTGTGGTTCTCGGTGCCGGCCCAGGCGCTGCAGATCCTGCCGCTGTTCTTCGCGGCACACGGCGTCTCGCTGGTCGCGCGGCTGATCGTCGGCGGCATGTTTCCGGGCTGGTCGGTGATGCTCGCGCCGCTGTTCGAGGCGCTGCTGTGGCCGGTGGTCTCGTGGCTGCTGCTGGCGCCGCAGCGCCGCGCGCCGGACCCGGACGAAAACCGTCCCTTGTGAGGCGGCGGCCGTGACAGAGATCAAGGACCTCGAGCGCGAGCTGAGCCGCTTCCGTGGCCGCCTGCTGGCCGCCGCGCTCTTCGTGCTGGTGTGCTTCGGCCTGCTGGCCTCGCGTCTCGTCTGGTTGCAGGTCTTCCGCCACGAAGAGCTGCGCACCCAGGCCGAGAACAACCGCATCGCGGTGGTCCCCATCGTGCCCAACCGCGGCATCATCACCGACCGCAACGGCGTGGTGCTGGCCACCAACTACTCGGCCTACACGCTGGAAATCACGCCCTCCAAGGTCGAGGCCGAGCTCGACCCGATGATCGACGCGCTGGGCACGCTGATCGACATCCAGCCGCGCGACCGGCGCCGCTTCAAGCGCCTGCTGGAGGAGAGCAAGAACTTCGAGTCGCTGCCCATCCGCACCAAGCTGACGGACGAGGAAGTGGCCCGCTTCATGGCCCAGCGCTTCCGCTTCCCCGGCGTCGACGTGCGCGCCCGCCTCTTCCGCAACTACCCTGAAGGTGACGCGGCCAGCCACTTGCTCGGCTACATCGGCCGCATCAATGCGAAAGAAAAGGAGGCGATGGAGGACTGGGACGAGGAGACGCGCGGCAACTACCGCGGCACCGACTACATCGGCAAGCTGGGGCTGGAGCAGAGCTACGAGCGCGAGCTGCACGGCGTCACCGGCTTCGAAGAGGTGGAGACCAGCGCCGGCGGCCGCGCCGTGCGGCGCCTGCGCAGCCACCCGGCCACGCCGGGCAACACGCTGGTGCTGTCGGTGGACATGCGGCTGCAGCAGCTGATCGAGAAGCTCTACGGCGACCGCCGCGGCGCGCTGGTGGCCATCGACCCGCACACCGGCGAGCTGCTGGCCTTCGTCAGCAAGCCCACCTTCGACCCCAACCTCTTCGTCGACGGCATCGATGCCGACAGCTGGCGCGAGCTGAACGAATCGATCGACAAGCCGCTGTTGAACCGCGCGCTGCGCGGCACCTACCCGCCCGGCTCCACCTACAAGCCCTTCATGGGCCTGGTGGGCCTGGCCACCGGCAAGCGCACGCCGCAGCAGGCCATCTCCGATCCGGGTTATTTCTGGTTCGGCAACCACCGCTTCCGCGACGACAAGGAAGGCGGCCACGGCTACGTGGACCTGTACCGCTCCATCGTCTTCAGCTGCGACACCTACTACTACATGCTGGCCAGCGAGCTGGGCGTCGACGTGATGGCCGAGCACCTGGCGCCCTTCGGCTTCGGCCAGCTGACCGGCATCGACCTGGAAGGCGAAGTACGCGGCATCCTGCCGTCCACCGCCTGGAAGAAGCGCGCCTACCGCAAGCCGGAGCAGCAGAAGTGGTATGCCGGCGAGACCATCTCGCTGGGCATCGGCCAGGGCTACA
>CBIHPZ010000619.1:0-3059 GCA_966211865.1 uncultured Aquabacterium sp. | reverse complement strand
CGGGCAGGCGCCCGGCTCCAGCGCCGGCACCAGCACCGGCGCCAGCCACTTCATCACCTGCGCCGCCAGCGCGCTGGTGTAGCGGAAATGCTCGGCATCGGGCTCGTGGGCGTGGATCATCACGGTGCCGTAGTGGCGCTCGCCGATGAGGAAGGCGAAGGTGGCGGTGCGGTCGACCGCGCGCGACGAGATCAGCCGGCCGCCCGGGGCGAAGACGTCGAAGCGGTGGTCGCCGGTGCCGGTCTTGCCTGCCACCTGAAGTACGCGGCCATCGGCGGCGGTGAACGCGCCGTGCAGGCGCCGCGCGGTGCCGGCTTCCACCACGTCGGCCAGCGCGCGGCGCACGGTGTGCACCACCTCCACCGGCAGCACGCGCTGCGGCTGTTCGGCCGGGCGGTGCTGCAGCTGGGTCTCGTAAGGCGTGCCTTGGGCGAACAGCAGGCTGACCGTGCGCGTGGCGGGCAGGCGCAGGCCGTCGTTGGCCAGGATGCCCATCAATTCGGCCAGCGCGGCCGGGCGGTCGCCGGAGGCCCCGATGGCGGTGGCGTACGAGGGCGTCAGCGCATCGAAGGGGTAGCCCAGGCGCTGCCACGACTTGAGGATCTTCTCGAAGGCGGCTTCCTCCTGCAGCCCGCGGATGCGCACGTCCTGCTTGCCGGCATGGCGGGTGCGGAAGAGCCAGGCGTAGGCCTCCTGCCGCTGCGCGCTGCTGGCGGCCAGCACCTCGGACAGCGTGGCCTTGGGGTGCTGGCGCAGGTGCTCGATCAGCCATTGCTCCAGCGGGTGGCGCGCCGGCGGCGCGTCGGCGTCCGGCAAGGGGCGCGGCGGCGTGCCGTCGGTGGGCCGGTACTGGCGGTAGAAGCGCCGCAGGTAGGTGCGGCCTTCCTGGTCGGCGAAGCGCTGCAGCAGGCGGCGGCGTTCATCGCCTGGCGCGGCCTGGTCCGGCGTGCCGCCGGCTTCGGGTTGCGCGAACAGGTGGCGCTGCACGATGTCGCGCATGAGCCGGATGAAGACGAGGTTGACCGAGTGGCGCAGTGCTTCGCGCACCGTCATCACGCGGCGGTCGTGCTCGCGGTCGAAGTTGACGAAGGTGTGCAGGCCGCCGCCGGTGCGGAAGGATTCGCCGGGGCTGGCGGAATAGCGGCGCTCCATCGCGGCTTCGGTCATCGCCTGCAGGCTCCGGTCGCTGGCCTGCAGCAGGTGGTCGCGGGCCCAGCGGCCCAGGTTGTCGCGTTCATGCAGCGGCAGGGCCTTCAGCGCCGGGGCGTCCAGGCTGCTCCAGCGGCCGTGCAGTTCAGCAATTATTTCCAGGTAGCTCACCAGCGTGCGCAGCTTGGCGGTGGAACCCAGGTCGAGCTTGGCGCCTTCGTTGATGTCGAAGGGCTGGTCGCTGCTGTCGGCCTGCACGCGCAGCAGGTTGGCGCGTTCGCCGCGTTCGTAAAGGCTCAGGCTGAAGACCAGGCGGCTGGGGTCGTCCCCCGGGGCCAGCATGTGCTGGCCCACCAGGCCGGCCGCCTTGGCCGCCGCGGGGTCGCGCAGGGTGCGCAGGCGCTGGGTCACCGCGCGCTGGGCGGCGCCGTCCAGGCTGCTGGCCACGCTCAGGTCCAGCCGGTCCAGGTCGTAGGACAGCGGCACGTCCAGCAGCGCGCCCAGGCGGCTGCGCGCGGTGGCGGTGAGCTTGCGCTGCAGCAGCGGCGCCGCTTCCTCGGCCGGCGCGCGGGGCAGCAGGTCCAGCGGCAGCGGCAGCGCGGCGTCGCGCAGCGCGGGGCTGATGACGCCGGCCTCGGCCATCACGCGCAGGTGGCTGTCGGTCAGCGGGCGCAGCCTGGCCGCTCCTTCTCCAAGGTAGAACGACGGCCGGCGCTGCGCCACCAGCAGCGACAGCGCCTGCTTGAAGGCCAGCGCCTGCTCGGCCAGCGTGGGCGGCGGCGGGGTGAGCAGGGACTGCGCCGGCGAGGCGGCCACCGGCAGCCAGGCGGGCGGCGGGCCGCCGGGCGTGCGGTCCAGCGGCCGCAGCAGGCGCTGCACCTCGTCGAAGTCGCGGCCGTACCAGGCCCACATCGCGTCGCCCAGGCCGTTCACCTCGCCGATGCCGGCCTGGGCCGACAGCGGCACGGTGTCCAGGTAATCGGCCACGATCTGGCGCCGGCGTGCCTCGGTGTTCTCGCCGTCCAGGTAGGCGCGCACCGAGGCGGAGGCCATCTGCTGCAGCTTGTCGCGCATCGAGCGCGTGCGGCCTTCGGGCGAATGGCGGTACTTCTCGATCTGCGTGGCCAGCGTGCTGCCGCCGGGCGCCGCGGCACCGGGGTTGACGACGCGGTGCAGCCGCCCCAGCACGGCCTGCGCCAGGCGGTCCCATTCCACGGCCGGGTTGCGCAGCGGCGAGCCGGGGTCCAGCAGCTCGCGGTTCTCGATGAAGAGCAGCGAATCGACCAGCACCGGCGGCACGGCCTCGAAGCGATCGAAAACGCGGCGCGGCAGGCGCTCGGCGTAGAGCGGGTCGCCGCGGCAGTCCTGCAGCAGCAGGCCGGCCCGGTTGCGCTCGCGGTAGATGGCGAAGAGGCCCTGGTCCTGCAGTTCCAGCAGCCGGGCCGATGGGCGGGCCTGCGCGGTGACCGCGAAGCCGCGCGCGGTCAGGCGCTCGATGAAGACGGGCAGCCGGGTGTAGCCGCGGCGCTGGTCGTAGGGGCCGGCTTCCGGCCCGGGGAAGCGGATGGTGTCGGCGGGGCCGGGCTCCACGTCGTGCCGCAGCTCGGCGCCCAGCCGGGTCAGCGTGTGGGCCTGCAGGCGTGAGCTGCGGGCTTCGCGCACCACCAGCACCGTGACGATGGCGGTGGCCGCCAGCAGCAGCCCCCACAGCGACAGGCGCAGCCACCCCCACGGGCGGCGCGGGCTGTGCGCCCCCGCCGGCGCTGCGCTCCCCGCCTCCGGCACGTCCACGGACTTCACCTGAAGAAGTGTGTGGGGCGCCCGCCGCGCGCGCCACCTACAAATGCACAGACCACGGCGGGCAGAGGGGTGAGTGTGGCGTTCGGGCGTCAGTGGCGACGCGATGCCGG
>CBIHPZ010000618.1:0-3068 GCA_966211865.1 uncultured Aquabacterium sp. | reverse complement strand
TCAGCAGTTATTGATCTTGAACTCGACCCGGCGGTCCAGCGAGTCGCTGGCGTCGTCGGTGCCGGTGCCGATCAGGTTCTCGCGGTAGCCCACGCCGCTGGCCTTGGTCTTGCCGGTGAGCTGCGGCGCTTCGGCTTCCAGGCGCTTCTGGATGAAGGCGGCGCGCTGGGCGGAGAGGCGGTCGTTGAAGGTCTCGGAGCCGGTGCGGCTGGTGTGGCCGACGACTTCCATGCAGACGTTGGCGCCGGCCGCCTGGCGCGCGATCTGGCGCAGCCACACGGTGTAGGGGCCGCTGATCTTCGGGTCCGACCAGAAATCCGTGCCGCCCGGGTTGAAGAGGAACTTGACGCCCAGCGAGCGGGTGGCCAGGCCCAGCGCCACCACCTTGCCGAAGGCCTGCTCGGCCTCGGCCACGTTGCCCAGCTTCCAGTTGGTCAGGTACACGCCGTTGAGCGAGCGCATCTGCTCGCCGGCCGGCGTGGCCAGCGCGCCGCGGTACAGGCCCAGGGCTTCCTGGTAGCGCTCGTTGTTGTAGAGCGTGGTGGCCTCCTGGATCATGGCCGTGGCCGTGACGCGTTCGAGGTAGGTCTTGTCGGCATCCGCGCCGGGCGCGGCCTGCGCGGTGCGCATGTAGCCCTCGACCACCTGGTCCTTCAACAGCAGCACCGGGGTGTCGCGGTAGAACGGGGTGGGCGTGGTGTCGTAGTTGCCGTCACTGGCCCGCGAGGACGACTGCGCGACGACCTTGCCGGTCTTCAGGTCCGTCAGCGACAGGTGGATCTGGTACGGGCCCTTGCCGGCGTCGATGCGGCTGATGGTGCCCGCCAGCAGGTACTGCGCGCGCGCCAGGCTGGCCTGGGCGAAGGGCAGCATTTCCAGGTAGGGCTGGGTGCGCAGGCGCTCGGTGACCTTCTGGTCGAGCTGGCGCGTCAGTGCGGTCTGCTGGCCGGACGCGGCGTCGAGCGACGGGTCCATCAGCACCGGCTTCGGCTTCTCCAGCTTGGCCAGCACGCCGCCCAGGCCGTCCTTCGGCTTGATCTGCGCGGCCAGCGCGTCGGTGGCGACGGTGATCGCCTGGTCCAGCGGCAGGTCCTGCGTGCTGGCACGCGCCACGGGCGGGGGCGTCTGGCAGCCCCCCATCACCATCAGCGACAACACGACCAGCGATCCGTACAGCGCCTTGTTCATCTTCCGCACTCCTCTTTGAGAATGCGCCGGTCCGCGGCGGTCAGGGTCTCGCCAATGGACACGCGCTGGATGATCTCCGCGCATCGGGCATTGGAGGAAATTCTAGGCTCCGACGGTGCCGGCGCGGGGGCCGCACTCGGGGGGCGCGCGGGTTCGGTCTTGCGTGGCGGCGTCGGCTTGGGGGCCGGGGCCGGGGCGGGCGTGGGCGCCGGTGCTGGTGCAGGCTTGGGCGCGGGGGCCGGCGCCGGGACCGGCGTGGGTGTCGGCACCGGGACCGGGACCGGCGCTGGCGTGGGTGCGGGGACCGGCGCCGGCTTGGGCGTGGGTGCGGGGGTCGGCACCGGCATGGGTGTCGGGGCCGGGACGGGCGCTGGCACAGGCGTGGGCACCGGGGCCGGCGCGGGGGCGGGCACTGGCGTGGGCGTGGGCGTGGGCGCAGGCTCGGGAACAGGCGCCGGCGCGGGTTGTGGCGCCGGGGCGGGCGGCGGTTCGGCGGGCGCAGGGGTCGGCTCGACCGGTGCAGGCGCCGGGGTGGGGCTGGGCTGTGGCGCGGGCACGCTGTCCTGCACCGGCGCGGGCGTCGGCGCGTCGGCCGATGGGGACGACAACAGCCACCACGCCAGCGCCAGCAGCGCCACCGCCGCCACCCCACCGCCGGCCACCAGCGCCCACGGCGGCTCGCGACGCACCACCGAGCCCGCGGCGGCCGGCGCAGGCGCCGGGGTCGGCGCCTTCGGCACCGTCGGCATCGGCCGCGGCGGCAGGCTGCGCTGGCTGGGCTGCGTCATCGGCTCCGGCGGCAGCGTGCGGTGCGGGCGCGGCGGCAGCGACAGCGGCGCCGTCTCCTGCTCGCGGTCCAGGTCGATCAGCCCGCGCAGCTGGGCGATGTTCTGCGGCCGGTTCTCGGGGCGCACCGCCAGCATGCGGTCGATGGCCTGCAGCAGCTGCGGGCTGTAGCGGCCGCGCGCGCGCACCGCCAGCGGCTGGTAGTGGTCGGCCAGCAGCCGCGTCACCGAGGCCTGCGGGGTCTCGCCCATGATGGCGAAGTGCAGCACCGCGCCCAGCGCGTAGATGTCGGTCCACGGGCCTTGGGTGGCGCCGGGCATGTCGCCGTACTGCTCCACCGGCGCGTAACCGGGTTTCAGGATGACGGTGACGGCGCGCGTCATGTCGCCGATGACGCGGCGCGCGGCGCCGAAGTCCAACAACAGCGGGCGGCCGTCGTCGATCAGCAGCACGTTGTCGGGCGCGATGTCGCGGTGGTAGCACTGGGCGTCGTGCAGGTACTGCAGCGCGTCGAGCAAGGGCGCCAGCAGGTCGCGCAGCCAGGTCTCGTCCGGCGGCTCGGCCATCTGCGCCAGCGCTTCCTTCAGGGTGATGCCGTCGTAGTACGGCATCACCATGTAGGCCGTGCCGTTGGCCTGCCAGAAGCGGTGCACCTTCACCAGCGCGGGGTGGTCGAAGCGCGCCAGCAGCTTGGCCTCGTTGATGAAGCCGCGCAGGCCCGCCTCGAACGATTCCTCGAAGCGCGGCGTGCGCACTTCCACCTGCAGGCCCTGTGGCCGCCAGCACAGCGAGGCCGGCATGTATTCCTTGATGGCCAGCCGCCGCTGCAGCGAATGGTCCCAGGCCAGGTAGACGATGCCGAAACCGCCCTCGCCCAGCACGCCGCTGATCTCGTACTCGTCCAGCCGCAGGCCGACCGCGAGCTTGTTGCCGCTGATCAGGGTATCGCCGCCCAGGTCCACATCGGGCATCACGCGCGAAGTGGCGAACTGGGATGCGTCGGGCGCGTCGTCGTCGGCTGGAGGCGTGCCGGCGCTCATCGGGACGGTTGCTGAATCACAACCCTGAAGTGTGGCGCAGATTGCCTGGGCGAC
>CBIHPZ010000617.1:0-3088 GCA_966211865.1 uncultured Aquabacterium sp. | reverse complement strand
GGCACGGAGCTGGGCCGGCAGTACCGGGACGGGCTGCTGCTGGCCTTCGAGGCCGCCAACCGCGCCGGCGGCATCAACGGCCGCCGGCTGGAGCTGGTGTCCTTGAACGACGGCAACGACGCCGAGGTCGCGAAGGCCAACACCCGCAAGCTCATCGACAGCGGCGTGTTCGCGCTGGTGGGCTACACCTTCTCGGGGCCGGTCCGGGCGGCGCTGCCGATGGCGCGCGAGTCCGACACGCCCCTGGTCGCGCCCTACGCGGCGATGCCCGAGCTGTACGAGAGCCCCGTTCCCCACGTCTTCATGTTCCGCGCCAGCGCCAGCGACGAGCTGGCGGCCATCGTGCGCCACATCGACACCGTGGGCTACCAGGACGTGGCGATGGTCCATTACGCCAACCCGCTGGGTGACGAGGTGCGCAAGGACGTGAGCGCGCGGCTGCAGGCCGTCGGCCGCCGTCTGGTGGCCACCGCCACGATGCAGATCAACCCCGCGGACTCGGACAGGGCGGCGCAGCCCGCGGTCGCTGCCCTGGCGTCGCCGTCGTGTCCGAAGGCGATCTTCCTGGGCGTCTCGGGGCGGGATGCCGCGGCGGTGATCCGCGGCATGCGCGCCGCGGGCTGCGGGTCGCTGCGCTACTTCGCGCGCAACCTGGTGGACATCCCGATGCTCGTGAAGGAACTGGGGCCGGCGGCCCGCGGCGTCATGGTCACCCAGGTCGTGCCCAACCCGCACCGCGGCGCCCATCCGCTGGTGATGGACTACCGCGAGCAGCAGTCGCGCAAGGACCCTTCCGCCAAGCCGGACTTCACCGAGTTCGAGGGCTACATCGTCGGCCGCTTCATCGTGCAGGCCCTGCAGCGCAGCGGGCCCGAGCTGGACAGGGCGCGCTTCGTGCGCGCGTTGGAAGCGGCTTCGCTCGACGGGCCGGGCGGCTACCGGGTGCATTTCGGCGCCGGCAATCGCCTGGGCAGCCGCTACACCAACTTCGTGATGGTCTCCGAGGCGGGGCGGATCACGGATTGACCCTCTTCCCTTTTCTGAGTCAACGGCGGGCCAAGCCCCCGAATGGAAACAACGAGATGAGTGATATGACGTGCGCGGCAGGCGCGACCCGGGAGCTCGGGCGCTGGGCGGCGGAGGTGGGCGGCGACTGGTCGCCCAAGGTGTGGGACATCGCGTGCCACGCCTGGGAGGACACCATCGCCAGCGCGGTGGCCGGCGCAGGCGACCGCGGTACCGAGGCGGTGCGCCAGACCCTGAGCATCGGCGGCTCCGTGCCGGTGATCGGCGCCGAGTTCCTGACCTCGCCGGCCGAAGCCGCGCTGGCCAACGGCTACGCGGCCCATGCCGTGGAGATGGACGAGAACTTCCTCATCGGCCTGGGGCACCTGTGCGCCGTGGTCGTGCCCGCCATCCTGTCCGTGGGCCATGAAGCCGGCGTCAAGGGTCGGCAGGCGCTGGACGCGCTGGTGGTCGCCTCCGAAGTCATGGCGCGCATCGGCCAGGCCTTGGACCGCGCGCACACCGACCGCGGCTGGCACGGCACGTCCACGATCGGCGCGCTGGCCGCAGCGGTGGCCTGTGGCCGCTTGATGGGGCTGCGCGCCACGGAGATGACCCACGCGCTGGCGTTGTCGGTGTCGATGTCCGCGGGGCCGAAGGTGCAGTTCGGCACCCAGGCCAAGCCCCTGCATGCCGGCTTGGCCGCGCAGGCGGGCGTGACTGCCGCGCGGCTGGCCCGCAGCGGCCTGCGCGCCAGCGCCCAGGCCCTGGAAGGTCCTTGTGGCTTCGGCGCGCTGTACGCCGGCGTGACGCCGGCCGACTGGTCCGGCGCCTTGCCGCAGCCAGGCGAGCCGCTGGCCATCGAGTGGTCGGGCATGGCCTTCAAGCTGTGGCCGTCCTGCGGTGCCACGCACCGGGCGATCGCCGGCGTCCTGGAGTTGCGGCGGCAGCACGGTTTCGGCGCCCATGACGTCGAGTCGGTGCTCGTCGAGGTGAGCCACGGCACCTTGGTCAACCTGCGGTACATGGAGCCGAGCGACCACAAGCAGGCCCAGTTCAGCATGCCCTACGCGATCGCGCTGGCATTGCGTTTCGGCGCCCTGACCCTGGCCGACTACACCGCCGAGGCGGTGCGCGACGAGGCGACCCGCCGCCTGATGCCCCGGGTCCGCATGGTCAAGCACCCGGCCTCGGTGGAGGGCTCGGAGCGCGCTTCCAACCACCTGCCGCACCGGGTGACGGTGCGCCTGAAGGACGGCCGCACGCTGGAGCGTTCCGTGCAGCACATGAAGGGCGGGCTGGGCGATCCGCTGACCCCGGCGGACCGCCGGGCCAAGTTCGACATGTGCTGCGCGGCGGTGCTGCCGAGCGGGCGGCTGGAGGTGGTGCGACGCATGCTGTCCGACCCCATGGAGGTGCCGCTGCGGGAGTTGATGCGGCATCTCATGTTCCCCGCCGGCGGCGACGACGGCCAGCGTTTCAGGCGCGCCGCGCCGGAACGCCTGCCGGCCTGACCGCTGCGGCGTCGCGTGGGGCGCGGGCGGAGCGCCCGGGGCGTTCCGCATCCCGTGGGCGCGCCTAAAATGCCCGGTTGCCTTTGCTCCCGACTGCTCCTGCAGCCCCCGCCGCCATGCCGCTCTTCTGGAAGCCCTACAAGTCCGACGTCACGCAGTTCATCGACCAGCTGAAGGCGGCCAAGCCCACGCTCGAGGCCGAACAGCGCGCCGGCCGCGCCCTGCTGTGGGACCGCCAGATCGACCGCAACGCCGAGGCCGAATACCGCGCCGCCCGCGTGCCGCAGCAGCCCTACGTCTACCAGAACCGCGGCAAGTAAAGCGCGCCGGCTCAGCGAAGGCTGGCGATGAACGACGAGACCCTGGTGCCGCAGGCCGAGGCCGCGACCCCGTCACCCGACGCGCCGGACGCCCTGCCCGTGGACAACGTCGCCGTCGCGCGCCTGTACGGCGAACCGCTGTTCCGGTTGCCGCAAGACCTCTATATCCCGCCCGATGCGCTGGAGGTCTTCCTCGAAGCCTTCGAAGGCCCGCTGGACCTGCTGCTGTACCTGATCCGCAAGCAGAAC
>CBIHPZ010000616.1:0-3099 GCA_966211865.1 uncultured Aquabacterium sp. | reverse complement strand
CCGCCGGTCGCGCCAGGCGCCGAGCCCGCCGCCACGCCCCCCGCCAAGCCCGTCCCACGCGCCACGGCCATGGCGCCGACGGTCGCTGCCGTTCCGGCGCCGGCCCGCGCGCCCGCCGGCGCCACCAAGGTGCACGGCGTGGAACGCCAGGCGCTGCGGGTGGACACGGCCGAGCTGCGCCTGCGCCACCCCGCGGCCAGCATCGCCGCCATCGACCATGCCGCGGCACTGCTGTCCGCGGTGGTACCGGCCACGCACCCGGTGCTGGCGCTGGAGACCCTGGGCCGCGCGCCTCAGCAGGGCGTCACGCGCCTGATCGAGCGGGTGCTCGCCATCACCGACGACGACCTGGGCCGCGGCAGCGCGCGGCACGTGCAGCGCCTGCTGGAGATGCTGGCCGAGCTGGCCGACCTGCTGCGCCCGGCCGGCGGCCTGCCGTGGCGCCGCAAGACCCTGCGCCAGGCGCTGGCCGAGGCCCGCCCTGAGCTGGACACGCTGCGCGGCCTGCTGGAGCAGGCCGAGGCCGGCCTGGTCGAGCACCGCCGCCGGCTGGATGCGCTGGACGACGAGGCCCGCGCGCTGCTGGACCAGCTGAACGGTGCGCTGGTGGCGGTGGCCGAGCTGCGGCCGGTGTTCACCGACGCGCGCCGCGGCCAGGCGCTGGACGGGCGCGAGACCGACCTGGCCAAGTCCATCGCACTGCTGGACAGCCACAGCCTGCAGATGCAGCGCCTGGGCACGGACCTGGGCCAGCTGGCCCAGCGCATCCGCGACGCCGTGCTGCACGCGCTGCCGGCCTGGCTGGCCGTGGCCGCCGCGCTGCCCCACGACAGCCCGAACGACACCGAGCGCTTCACCCTGCTGGAATCGCTGCACGTGCTGATGCAGCGCCTGGGCGCCCGCAGCTGACGGCGATGCCGACGCGGACGCTGACGCTGACGCGCCCTTGGCGAATTATTTTCCCCACGAAAGACCAACGCATGGCCCTGCAACTCAACCTCGAAAAGTCCAAGGCCTCGCTGCAGCTGTGCCTGCAGAAGGCCGGCGTGGCGCAGCCCCCGGTGATGGACATGGGCGTGCTGCTCGACGTCAGCGGCTCCTTCGAAGACGAGCACCGCGACGGCACCACCAACCGGCTGCTGAGCCGCCTGGTGCCCTGGGGCCTCACCTTCGACCCCGATGCCAAGCTCGACCTCACCACCTTCAGCAACGGGCCGCAGAACGTGCAGCGCGTGGGCAGCGTCACGGCGGACAACTACGGCAACTTCGTGCAGAGCCAGGTCATCGACCGCGTGGCCGGCTGGTGCGGCGGCACCGACTACAGCTACGGCATCGAAGACTTCCTGCGCCTCTTCGGCTGGCTCGGCCCGAAGCAGGGTTTCCTGGGCCGGCTGTTCGGGCAGAAGCCCGCCGCGGCCACTGCACGCCGGCGTTCGCTGGTGGTGGTGATCACCGACGGCGAGAACAGCGACGCCGAGCGCACGCGCCAGGTGCTGCGCGAATCGCAGGCGCGCCAGGACGAGGTGTACTTCCTGTTCCTCGGCGTCTCCAACCAGGGCGTGCGCTTCCCGTTCCTGGAGCGCATCGGCGACGAATTCGACAACACCGGGCTGGTGGTCATCCCCAACATCAAGCGCTTCGTGGCGCTGGGGGACGACGAGCTGAACGGCCTGCTGCTGCTCGAGGAACTGGTGACCTGGCTGAAGCGCTGAAACCCGCGCGGCCCGGCCCCCGCACGCCCCGCTGAAACGCCTGAAACCCAAGCGGCGCGCGGCCTGCGCAATCCTGCCGGCCGGCCACCCCCTGAACGAGGTGGTCACGCGCAGTGGGGTCGGGCGGCGGTCGATAGACTGCGCTGCTTCAGTGTTTACCCCAGGAAGCGCCGGCGCCGTGCCTGCCCTGACCGCCCCTGCCATCCGACGTCGACGAAGCCTGCTGGCCTTGCGCCTGGTGGGCGGCAGCCTGCTGCTGGCCGCCGCCGCGGCCCAGGCGCAGAACATGGCGACGGCCACCGGCTGGACCGCGCCCACGCCCACCACGGGCCTGCCGGCGCTGACGCTGGAATCGCTGCCGCGCCCCGCCACGCCGCCCGCGGAAGCCGGGCCGGTGGTGCCTTCGCAGGTGCTGCGCTGGCGCGAGGAAGCGCAGGCCGCCGAGCATGGCGAGAACGGCCAGCCGCGCGACCCCGTGCGCGCCGCCCAGCTGTACTGCCGCGCCGCGCGCTATGGCGATGCCGAGTCGCAGTACAGCCTGGCCTGGATGCTCACCAACTCGCGCGGCATCGAGCGCGACGAGGCCCAGGCCGCGCACCTCTTCGCCGCGGCGGCCGAGCAGGGCCACCCGCAGGCGCAGAACATGGCCGCCAAGCTGGGCACGCCGCTGGGCCCGCCGCCCGCCTGCCTGCTGCAGCCCGAGGCCGATGCCGCCAAGGCCCCGGCGCCCGCGGCCCCGCCACCGCGCATCGCGCTGCGCCCCGGCCAGCGTCCGCCCGCGGGGGCCGCCGCCACCACGCTGCCGGGTGCCTTGCCGCCCCCGCCGCCGCCCGCCCATGCGCCCGAGGCCATCGTGCGCTTCGTGCAGATGGTGGCGCCGGAGTACCAGCTGCAGCCGCACCTGGTGCTGGCGGTGATGGAGAAGGAATCCAACTTCGACCCGCTGGCCGTCTCGCCCAAGAACGCCCAGGGCCTGATGCAGCTGATCCCGGACACCGCGGCGCGCTTCAAGGTGCGGCGCCTCACCGACCCGGTGCAGAACATCCGCGGCGGCATGGCCTACCTGCGCTGGCTGATGGCCTATTTCGAGGGCGACGTGGCGATGGTGCTGGCTGCCTACAACGCTGGCGAGCGGGCGGTGGAACGCTACCGCGGCGTGCCGCCGTATGCCGAGACGCGCCTCTACGTGCGCAAGATCATCGCGTCCATCAACGGCCAGCGCACCCACCCCTTCGATCCATCGGTCACCGCGCCGTCGGACATGCTGGCGCAGCTGCGCGCCGCCGCGCGGGCGCGCTGAGCGCTGAGCGCGGCGAGCCGCCAGCCCATGCGGGCACGGGCCGCCGCCCTGCGGCGTTAGGATCGCCGCCCGCGCCGGTCCGGGCGC
>CBIHPZ010000615.1:0-3107 GCA_966211865.1 uncultured Aquabacterium sp. | reverse complement strand
CTCAGCCCAGCTGCCCCTGGCACACGTACTTCAGGTGCAGGTAGTCGTCCAGGCCGTGCACCGAGCCTTCGCGGCCGTAGCCCGATTCCTTCACGCCGCCGAAGGGCGCGGCCTCGGCCGCCAGTGCACCTTCGTTGACGCCGACCAGGCCCGATTCCAGCGCCTCGGTCACGCGCCAGATGCGGCGCGCGTCCGTGGAATAGAAGTACGAGGCCAGGCCATAGGGCGTGGCGTTGGCGGCGGCGATGACCTCGGCCTCGGTCTCGAAGCGGGTCACCGGCGCCACCGGGCCGAAGGTCTCCTCGCAGGCGCAGTCCATGGTCGCGTCGGCATTCACCAGCACGGTGGGCGCCACGTAGTTGGGCCCCAGTTCGGCCAGGCCGCGGCCGCCGGTGACGACCTTGGCGCCGCGCTTCACCGCGTCTTCCACGTGGCGCAGGATCTTGTCGACCGCGCGCGCATTGATCATCGGCCCGATCTGCGACGCCGGGTCGCTCGCCGGTCCCACCTTCAACGCCGCCACGCGGGCCGCCAGCTTCTCGACGAAGCGGTCGTGCACGCCCGCCTGCACGTAGACCCGGTTCGGGCAGACGCAGGTCTGGCCGCCGTTGCGGAATTTCGCGGCCATCAGGCCGTCCACCGCGGCGTCCAGGTCGGCGTCGTCGAAGACGATGAAGGGCGCGTTGCCGCCCAGTTCCAGCGACAGCTTCTTGAGCGTGTCGGCCGAGCGGCGCGCCAGGTGCTTGCCCACCGGCGTCGATCCGGTGAAGGTGATCTTGCGCACGCGCGCGTCATCGAGCCACACGTCCACCACCTCGGGCGTGCGTTCGCGCGAGGCGGTGACGATGTTCAGCACGCCCGCCGGCACGCCGGCTTCCTCGGCCAGGCGCACCAGGGCCAATGAGGTCAGCGGCGTGTCCTCCGCCGGCTTGCACACCACGGTGCAGCCCGCCGCCAGCGCCGGCGCAATCTTGCGGGCGATCATCGCGGCCGGGAAGTTCCAGGGCGTGATGGCGGCCACCACGCCCACCGGCTCCTTCAGCGCGAACATGCGGCGGCCGGGCACCGGCGCGGGAATCACGTCGCCATTGGCGCGCGTGGCTTCCTCGGCGAACCATTCGATGTAGCTGGCGGCGTAGGCCACCTCGCCCTTGCCTTCGGCCAGCGGCTTGCCCTGCTCGCGCGAGATCAGCCGGCCCAGGTCGTCCTGGTGCGCCATCACCAGGTCGTTCCAGCGCTTCAGGATGGCCGCGCGCTGCTTGGCGGGCACGGCGCGCCAGGCCGGGAAGGCGGCATGCGCCGCGTCCACCGCGGCGCGCGCATCGGCGGCGCCGGAATCGGGCACGCGGGCGAACACGGTGTTGGTCGCCGGGTCGCTGACGTCGAGCCAGCGGCCTTCCGCCCCTTCCTGCCAGCGGCCGATGAGGTTGCGGCCGGGCAGCAGGTCGTCACGTTGGATGGTCAATGCAGTGGTCATGTCTTTTCCAGGTTAGGAGATGCCCATCAAGCGACACGCACGATGCTGGGGCGAGTGGCGTCCAGCTCGTCCAGCCAGCCGCGGCGCAGCTCGGGCACCGAGCGGGCCAGCAGTTCGTAATAGGGGTGCTGCGGGCGGCGGTCGTAGTCGGCACGCGCCACCTGCGCCAGCTTCCGGCCGTGCTGCATCACCACGATCTCGTCGCACACCGCGCGCACGGTGTGCAGGTCGTGGCTGATGAACAGGATGGACAGGCCCAGCTCGCGCCGCAGCTCGGCGATCAGGTCCAGCACCGCGGCGCCCACCACCGTGTCCAGCGCCGAGGTCACCTCGTCGCACAGGATCAGCTCGGGCTCGGCCGCCAGCGCGCGCGCCAGGTTCACCCGCTGCTTCTGGCCGCCGGACAGGCCGCCGGGCAGCCGGTCGGACACGGTGCGCGGCAGCTTCACCAGGTCCAGCAGCTCGTCGATGCGGGCCTGCAGCGGCGCGCCGCGCAGGCCTTTGTAGAACTGCAGCGGGCGGGCCAGGATGTCGCGGATGGTGTGCGAAGGGTTCAGCGCCGTGTCCGCCATCTGGAACACGATCTGGATGCGGCGCAGCTGGTCCTTGCTGCGCTTGTCCAGCGTGCCGGCCAGCGCGTGGCCATCGAAGCGCACGGTGCCCTGGGACGGCGCCAGCAGCCCGGCGATGGCGCGCGCCAGCGTGGTCTTGCCCGAGCCCGATTCGCCGATGACGCCAATGGCCTGGCCGCGCTTCAGCTGCAGGTCGATGTCTTCCAGGATCAAGGTCTGCGGCTTGCCCTGCGCATCGCGCGGGCCATAGCCGGCGCTGAGGCCGCTCACTTCGAGCAGTATGGAATCCCCGCCTTCCGGCCGGCCGGAGACGCGCGTCACCGGCCGCGCCGCGGCCAGCAGGCTCTTGGTGTACTCGTGCGCCGGCTGCGCCAGGATGCGGTCGGTGCCGTTCAGTTCCTGCATGCGGCCGTCGCGCAGCACCAGGATGTGGTCGGCCATCTGCGCCACCACGGCCAGGTCGTGGCTGACGTACACCGCCGTCACCTGCCGTTCGCGCACCACGCGGCGGAAGGCGCGCAGCACCTCGATCTGCGTGGTCACGTCCAGCGCGGTGGTGGGCTCGTCCAGGATCACCAGATCGGGGTCGGTGATCAGCGCCATCGCAGCCATCAGCCGCTGCAGCTGGCCGCCGGACACCTGGTGCGGGTAGCGCTGGCCGATGGTCTCGGGCTCGGGCAAGGCCAGCTCGCGGAAGAGCGCGATGGCCTTCAGCTCGGCCTGCCCGCGCGGCAGGGTGCCGTGCAGCAGCGCGGGCTCCACCACCTGGTCGAGGATGGTGCGCGAAGGGTTGAACGAGGCCGCCGCGCTCTGCGCGATGTACGACACGGTGCGGCCGCGCAATGAGCGCAATTGCGCCGGGGCCAGCTTGCGCACGTCCACGTCGCCGATGCGGATCACGCCTTCGGCGATGCGGCAGCCGCGTCGCGCATGGCCCATCAGCGCCAGCGCGGTGGTGGTCTTGCCGGAACCTGATTCGCCGATCAGCGCCAGCACTTCACCCGGCTGGATCGTGAAGCTCAGGTCGTCGACGATGGTGGCCGCGCCTGCGGTGACGC
>CBIHPZ010000614.1:0-3112 GCA_966211865.1 uncultured Aquabacterium sp. | reverse complement strand
CGGCGCTGCAGCGCCTGGGCGCTTCGACGAAATCCGCCTGGGCCACCGGCGTGCCGGAAGAGGCGCTGGCCAACGCCACGCCCTACCTGCAGGCGTTCGGCCACGTGGTGCTGGCCTGGACCTGGCTGCAGGTGGCGCTGGCGTCGAAAGAGCGCCTGGCCACGGACGAGCCCTTCCTCCGCGGCAAACTCCAGGCGTGCCGGTACTTCTTCGACTACGAGTTGCCGAAGATCGACGCCTGGCTCGCCGTGGTGGCGGGCCGGAACCCGACATGCCGCGAAATGCGGGAGGAATGGTTCTGAACGATGAGCGACAAGAACATCGCACGGGTCGAGCGCTGGGTGTGGGTGCTGCTGTACGGCGGCCTGCTCACGCTGTGCCTGGGGCTGAAGGTGGAAGACAGCGACTTCGCGCTCGGCTGGTCCCTGGTGACCGGAGGCGCCGCCGCGGCGGCCGCCGGCATCTTCCTGATCTACCTGCGTTCGCGCATGAAGTCCAAACCTGATTGATTGACCGGAGAAGACCGAGATGAGCACGCCTGTCCAACAACTCTTCGACCTCTCCGGCCGCATCGCGCTGGTCACCGGCGGCTCGCGCGGCCTGGGCCTGCAGATTGCGGAGGCGCTTGGCGAAGCCGGCGCCAAGGTGATGCTGAGCTCGCGCAAGGCCGGCGACCTGGAAGAGGCTGCCGCTCACTTGAGCGGTAAGGGCATCGATGCCCGCTGGATCGCCGCCGACGCGAGCGACCCCGACGACGCCCGCCGCATCGTGACCGAGACGCTGGAGCGCTTGGGCCACATCGACGTGCTGGTGAACAACGCCGGTGCCGCCTGGGGCGCGCCGGCCGAGGACCACCCGCTGGAGGCCTGGGACAAGGTGATGAACCTGAACATCCGCAGCCTCTTCGTCATCAGCCAGGCGGCGGCCAAGCTCAGCATGATCCCGCGCCAGCAGGGCCGCATCATCAACGTGGCCTCCATCGCGGGCCTGGGCGGCAACCCGCCGGGCATGGAGACGCTGGCCTACAACACCAGCAAGGGCGCGGTGGTGAACTTCACGAAGGCGCTGGCGGCGGAGTGGGGCGAGCACGGCATCACCGTGAACGCGCTGGCGCCGGGCTTCTTCCCCAGCAAGATGACCAAGGGCACGCTGGAGCGCATGGGCGACGACCTGGTCAAGCACGCGCCGCTGCGCCGCCTGGGCGACGACGACGACCTGAAGGGCGCGGCACTGCTCTTCGCATCGGCGGCGGGCAAGCACATCACCGGCCAGGTGCTGGCGGTGGACGGCGGCGTGTCCTGCGTGACGGGCGGCTGACCGGCGCATGACCACCGCCAAAGCCAAGATCCCGTTCCCGATCCGCATCCCGTTCGTCGAGACGCTGGGCCTGGAACTGCACGGCGCGGCCGATGGCCATGCCGAGCTGCGCTGCGACCTGCACGAGGCGCTGACCAATTCCTGGGAAGTGGCCCACGGCGGCGTGGTGATGACCATGCTGGACGTGGCCATGGCCGTCGCCGCGCGCAGCGCGCACCCGGGCGGGCAGGGCGTGGCCACCATCGAGATGAAGACCAGCTTCATGCGGCCGGCCGAAGGCGAGCTGCGCGCGCTGGGCAAGCTGCTGCACAAGACCACCACCATGGCCTTCTGCGAGGCCACGCTGCTCGACGGCCACGGCCAGCTCTGCGCCCAGGCCAGCGGCACCTTCAAGTACCTGCGCGGCCTGCCGGCGCGTGACCGCGTGACCCGGCAGACCCCGAATTCCCAACCTGCAAAGGACGCGTCATGAGCGCAATCATCAACCGCCAGATCCAGCTTGCCTCGCGACCCGATGGCGAGCCGACCGCGGCCAATTTCCGTCTCGTCGAATCCCCGGTGCCCGAACTGGCTGACCTGGCTGAGGGCCAGGTGCTGGTGCGCAACCACTACCTGAGCCTGGACCCGTACATGCGTGGCCGCATGAACGACGCCAAGAGCTATGCCCAGCCGCAGGCGCTGGACACGGTGATGGGCGGCGGCACCGTGGGCGAGGTGGTGGCGTCGAAGAACCCCGCCTTCAAGCCTGGCGACAAGGTGGTGGGCATGGGCGGCTGGCAGGAGTACGCGGTGGTCGACGCCACGCAGCGTGGCGTGCTGCGCACGGTGGACACCACGCACGTGCCACTGTCCGCCTACCTGGGCGCCGTGGGCATGCCGGGTGTCACCGCCTGGTATGGCCTGGTCAAGATCATCGCGCCGAAGGAGGGGGAGACGGTGGTGGTCAGCGCCGCCAGCGGCGCCGTGGGCAGTGCCGTGGGCCAGCTGGCCAAGGTGCGCGGCGTGCGCGCGGTGGGCATTGCCGGCGGTGCGGACAAGTGCCGCTACGTGGTGGATGAACTGGGCTTCGACGCCTGCATCGACTACAAGGCGCATGCCGACGTCAAGTCGCTCTCCGCGGCGCTGAAGGAAGCCTGCCCGCAGGGCATCGACGGCATCTTCGAGAACGTGGGCGGGCTGGTGCTGGACGCCGCGATGCAGCGCGCCAACGCCTTCAGCCGCATCGCGCTGTGCGGAATGATCAGCGGCTACAACGGCGAGCCGATCCCGATGGCTTCACCGCAGCTGCTGCTGACGAACCGCATGAAGCTGGAAGGCTTCATCGTCAGCGAGCACATGGAGGTCTGGCCGGAAGCGCTGGGCGAATTGGGCAAGCTGGTGGCGACGAAGAAGCTGAAGTACCGCGAGTCGGTGGCCCAAGGCATCACCGCTGCGCCGGAGGCGTTCATCGGCCTGCTGAAGGGCCGCAACTTCGGCAAGCAACTGGTGAAGCTGGTCTGATGTCGTCCAAGAGCTTGAACTGGACCAGCGGGGGCTTCCGCGAACTGAACCTCGATTCGCTGTACGACATCCTGGCGCTGCGCTGCAAGGTCTTCATCGTGGAGCAGGGGCCTTACCTGGATGTCGATGGCCTGGACCAGCACAGCTGGCACCTGCAAGGCCGTGATGCGGAAGGTGCGTTGCTGGCATATCTGCGTGTGGTGGAGCCCGGGCTGAAGTTCGACGAACCGTCGATTGGGCGCGTGGTGGTCGATGCGTCCTTGCGCGGCACAGGTGCCGGCGATGAGTTGGTGCG
>CBIHPZ010000613.1:0-3112 GCA_966211865.1 uncultured Aquabacterium sp. | reverse complement strand
ATCACCACCACCGCGGCGCGCTGGGACCTGCAGCCCGACAGCGCCGCCGACCTCAACCTGCTGATGCAACGGCTGGCCCAGACCGTCGCGCAGCCGGCCTGACGACCAGCACCCCCATGAGACCAGGAGACGACCGATGAGAACCCGACACGTGCTGCGGCCCGCAGCGCTCGCCGCCGCGGCGGCACTGTGCTGCAGCGCGCAGGCCTTCGAGATCGACACCGGGAACCCGGACTGGTCGCTGCGCTGGGACAACAGCCTGCGCTTGAGTGCGAAGTACCGCACCGAAGCGGCCGACCCCGCGCTGAAGGACTCGTTCCGCCAGGTGCCCACCGGCGCCCCCGCGCCGGCACCGGCCAGCTTCTCGTTCCCGCAGGCGCTGAACTTCAATGCCGGCGACCAGAACTTCCAGAAGCGCGGCCTGGTGTCCGCGCGCGCCGACCTGCTGACCGAGTTCGATGCCGTCTGGCGCCGCGACTTCGGCCTGCGCCTGAGCGGCGCGGCCTGGTACGACGACAAGCTGCACGGCAGGACCCAGGCCGACAACGACCCGACGATCGGCCAGACGCCGTTCAATGAATTCCCGAGCCGCACGAAGACCGTGGCCGGCAACAAGGCCGAGCTGCTCGACGCCTTCGTGTTCGGCGGCTGGCGCATGGACAACGGCATGAAGCTGACGACGCGCCTGGGCCGCCATGCGCTGCAGTATGGCGAGAGCCTGTTCTTCGGCGACAACGGCATCGCGCGGGCGAACGGGCCGATCGACATCGACAAGCTGCTCGCCTCGCCGAACGCGCAGTTCAAGGAAATCATCCGCCCGGTGCCGCAGTGGTCCGCGCAGCTGCAGGTCACGCCCGAGGTCTCGGTGGGCGGCTACCTGCAGTTCCGCTGGGAGGAAGACCGGCTCGCGCCGGCCGGCAGCTACTTTTCCACGGCCAACGTGCCCTGGGGCTCGCAGCAGCCGGAGTTCGTCAACATCGCGCCGGGCACGCCGATCTCCGGCAACTACGTGCTGGCGCCGGGCGCGGACCAGAAGCCCAAGGACTCCGGCCAGTTCGGCCTGCAGCTGAAATGGCGCGTCGGCGAGACCGACCTGGGCGCGTACTTCGCGCGCTATCACGACAAGTCGGGCCAGCTCTACGGCAACCTGAACCCGGCCGCGCCGACCAGCCCCTTCGGCACCAAGCCCGGCACCTGGTTCTACAAGTTCCCGTCGGACGTCAAGACGGTGGGCGTCAGCGCCTCGCATTCCTTCGGCGACTTCAACGTGGCCGGCGAAGCCTCGGTGCGCGACGACATGCCGCTGCGCAGCACCAACATGATCTACCCGGGCGGCTTCGGCGCGCCGCAGCCCAAGCCGGCGCTGGGCCGCACGGCGCACCTGAACCTGTCCACCCTGGCCACCTTCGGGCCGAGCTTCCTCGCCCGCGAATCCAGCCTGGTCGCCGAGCTCGCCTGGAACCGCGTGCTGCACAAGGACGACCCGAACGGCGAACTGGACAAGGCCGCCACCCGCGACGCGACCGCGCTGCAGTTCATCTTCACGCCCAGCTACCGGCAGGCCTTGCCCGGGCTGGACCTGAGCGTGCCGCTGGGGGTGCGCTACGTGCTGGCCGGCCGCTCGTCCGTCACCGGCGCGGGCTGGGGCGCCAAGGGCACCGGCAGCGCGAACCTCGGCATCGAGGGCAGCTACCTGGGCGTGTGGCAGTTCGCGTTGAGCTACACGCACTACATCGGCAAGGCCACGCCTTTTGTGGATTACTCGCCCATCCTGGCCGGCGGCACGCCGGTCTTCGGCAGCGGCAACCCGCTGGCCGACCGCAACCACGTGGCGCTGTCGCTGCGCCGCACGTTCTGATCGCCGGAGCTTTCCCATGACCCTCACCCGCATCACCTTCGCTGCGTGCATCGCGCTGGCCTTGGGCCCCGCCGTGGCCGCCGTTTCGGCCGACGAGGCCGCCAAGTTGAAGACCGAACTCACCCCCTTCGGCGCCGAGAAGGCCGGCAACAAGGACGGCAGCATCCCCGCCTGGACCGGCGGCCACACCACGCCCATCGCCGGCGACAAGCCGGGCGGCCGCCGCGGCGATCCGTTCAAGGACGAGAAGCCCCTGTTCTCGATCACCGCGAAGAACCTCGACCAGCACGCCAGCAAGCTCAGCGATGGGCAGAAGGCGCTGCTGAAGAAGTACCCCGACAGCTACCGCATCGACGTCTACAAGACCCACCGCACCGCGGCCGCGCCGCAATGGGTCTACGACAACACGCTGAAGAACGCCAGCCGCGCCAAGCTCAATGGCGACGTGGTCGAAGGCGCCTATGGCGGCATTCCGTTCCCGATCCCGAAGAACGGCGCCGAGGTGATGTGGAACCACATGCTGCGCTGGCGCGGCGCCTCGTGGGAATTCAACATCAGCCAGTACCAGCTGACCGCCGACGGCAAGGCCGTGCTGACGACCGACGGCCGCGCCGAGCAGCAGATGCCGTACTACTTCCAGGACGGCAGCGCCGAGGCCTTCGCGAAGAGCAACGACTTCTGGCTCATCCGTCTCGTCAACGCCGGCCCGCCGATCCGCGCCGGCGAAGCGGTGCTGGGCCGCGAGAACCTGGACGGCAGCAAGAGCCAGGGCTGGGTCTACCTGACGGGCCAAAGGCGCGTGCGCAAGCTGCCCAACCCCTGCTGCGACACGCCCACGCCGGCGGCCGCGGGCGTGATGAGCTTCGACGAGATCGAGGTCTGGACCGGCCGGCTCGACCGCTTCGACTGGAAGCTGGTCGGCAAGCAGGAGATGGTCATCCCCTACAACGCCAACCGCTTCCTGCAGCCCAAGACCGACGCCGAGGTCATCGCGAAGAACCACTTCAACCCCGAGCACATGCGCTGGGAACTGCACCGGGTGTGGGTGGTGGAGGCGGCGCTGCGCCAGGGCCAGCGCCACCAGGCGCCGAAGAGCCGCTACTACTGCGACGAGGACACCTGGATCTGCGTGCTCGGCGACCGCTGGGACGCGCAGGGCCAGCTGTGGAAGACGCTGTGGGCGCAGACCTTCGTCGCGCCCGACCTGCCGGGCAACCCCATCGGCTCGTTCGGCTTCAACGACCTGATCTCGGG
>CBIHPZ010000612.1:0-3123 GCA_966211865.1 uncultured Aquabacterium sp. | reverse complement strand
CGAAGCGCCGCACGCCGCCCACCCAGCATTCGGACAGGTTGCGGTCGTCGCCCAGGGTGACCCAGGCGAAGACCTTCTCATGCAACTCGCGCGCCACGGCGTGGCGGCGTTCGGCAACCGAGCCCACGGCCCAGTCCCACAGGCACACATCGGCCAGGCGGCCGGGCTCCAGCACCCCGATCTCGTGGTCCAGGTGCAAGGCGCGTGCAGCAGCCAGGGTGCAGGCGTGCAGCAGCGCCCAGGCCGACAGCTTGGTGCCTGCCAGGGCCTGCATCTTGTAGCCGTCGGCCATCGTGCGGTGCATCGACAGCGACGTGCCGCCGCCGACGTCGCTGCCCAGGCTGGCGTTGACGCCCGCCGCGTGCATTGCCTGCCAGCCGAAGAGCCCGCTGCCCAGGAACATGTTGGACGAGGGGCAGTGGGAAATCTGCGCGCCGGTCTCGCGCAGCAGCGCGCGGTCGGTGTCGTCCAGCCAGATGCCGTGGGCCAGCACCGAACGTTCGTTCAGCAGGCCGTGGCTGGCATAGACATCCAGGTAGCTGCGCGATTGCGGAAACAGCTCGGCAATCCAGCGCACCTCGGCGGTGTTCTCGGCCACGTGGGTCTGCATGTAGACGCCGGGATGATCGGCCACCAGGCGGCCGGCCATGGCCAGTTGCGCGTCGGTGCTGGTGGCGGCGAAGCGCGGCGTCACCGCATAGGCCAGGCGGCCGCGGCCGTGCCAGTCGCGGATCAATGCGCGGCAATCGGCCTCGGACCCATCGACGTCGTCGCGCAGGTTGTCCGGCGCGTGGCGGTCCATCAGCACCTTGCCGGCGATGATGCGCATGTTGCGCTGCAGGGCGGCGTCGAACAGGGCTTCGGTGGACGCGCGGTGCACGGTGGGAAAGACGACGGCCGACGTGGTGCCGTGCGAGATCAGCGCGTCCAGGAACAGCCGCGCGCCGGCGGCGGCCAATTCAGGTTCAGCGTGGCGGGCCTCGGCCGGGAAGGTGTAGGTCTCCAGCCAATCGAGCAATTGCGCGCCCCAGGAAGCGATGACGTCCACCTGCGGGCAGTGCACATGGGTGTCGATGAAGCCGGGCAGCAGCAATTGGCCGCGGCGGTCGAGCTTCTCGAAGTCGTCGCCGGGTTCATGCGCTTGCACGGCGGCGATGCGGCCGTCGGCGTCGATCAGCAGCCAGTGGTCGGGGCGGAAGCGGACGGCGGGGCTGTGGATGTCGGCGAGACCCGGGTCGGCGGCGAAGTCGAGCAGGTCGGCGCGGATGGCGGTGGCACGAACTCGGCTCATGCCTGGCCTCCTTCGGACAGGCCACGGGCGACATCACGCACCTGCTCGCGCAGCCAGCGGCAGGCGCCGGAAGCGTGGGTCAGGTCGTGCCAGAGCTGGTAATAGGTCAAAGGGGGAAACTCCACGGGACAACGAACGATGCGCACGGGCAAGAGGCCCTGGTAGCGCGCGCAGAACTGGCGGCCGGTGGTCAGCACCAGGTGCGTGCGCGCCACCATGGCCGGCGCCAGGCCGAAGTGCGGGGTGCGCACCGCGATGTCGCGCACCAGGCCCTGCGCCTGCAGGTGTTCTTCCACCACGCCGCGGCCACCGGCGTGCAGCGGCGTGGGGGCGATGTGCTGGGCTTGCAGGTAGCGTTCCAGCGTCCAGCCGCGCGGGCTGCGCACGGCGGGGTGGTCTTGCGCGACGAGGCAGACGATCTCGTCGGTGACGAGGCGGCCCAGGTGCATTTCGGCCGGCGGCTGCAGCCAGTTGCCGATCACCACGTCCACCTCGCCGCGGGCCAGGTGGCCGCGGTAGTCGAATTCACGCGTCAGCGGCAGCACGTCGATCTTCACGCCGGGCGCGGCGAAGCGCACGCGGGCCACCAGCTCGGGCAGGAACAGCGGGTCGAGGTAGTCGCTGGCGGCGATGCGGAAGGTCTGTTCCGCTTCAGCCGGCACGAAGGCATGCGCGGTTGAATGGCCGCCGAAGAGGGCCTGCGCGCCCTGCAGCACCTGCGAGGCCGCGGGCATCAAGGACAGCGCCACCGCGGTGGGCGCCATGCCGGCGCCGCTGCGAACGAGAAGCGGGTCACCGGTCAGCGCACGCAGCCGCTTCAATTGCGCGGAGACCGCGGGCTGGCTGGTGGCCAGTCGCAGGGCGGCCCGCGAGACGCTGCGTTCTGTGATCACGGTGTGGAAGACCCGGACAAGAGACAGCTCGATCTTGTCGAACGCGGCGCCGCGTGCCATACGAGGATTTCGATAGGAGTTATAAGCCGCATCGTATACACAGCCGGCACGCAGCAGCTACCTTACGGGTATGTCCCAGGCCGCCACACCACCCACCCCCTCCACCCCCGGCGTCCCCGCCGAATCACGCCCGGTGCGCTTTTTCCACCGCGGCGAGATCGTCGAGTTCGATGGTGCTTCACCCACCACCACGGTGCTGGACTGGCTGCGCGAGAAGGCGCACTGCACCGGCACCAAGGAAGGCTGCAACGAAGGCGATTGCGGCGCCTGCACCGTGATGGTCGGCGAGCTGGATGAGCGGGACGGCGGCCGCGTGCAGTGGAAGACGGTGAACGCCTGCCTGCAGTTCATGCCGGTGCTGGACGGCAAGGCGCTGCGCACGGTGGAAGACATCGGCACGCCCGAGGCACTGCACCCGGTGCAGCAGGCCATGGTGGATTGCCACGGCTCGCAATGCGGCTTCTGCACGCCGGGCTTCATCGTCTCGATGACCGCCTGCTACGAGCGGCACTGCGCGCAAGGCACCCAGCCCACGCGCCAGCAGCTGGCCGACGACCTGGCCGGCAACCTGTGCCGCTGCACGGGCTACCGGCCGATCCTGGATGCGGGCGAGCGCATGTTCGAGCTGCCGCGCAAGGTGGCGGACGAGGCACCCATCGTGCAGGCGCTGCAGGCGCTGCGCTCCGATGCGCCGCTGCAGCGGCCCGGCTTCTTCGCGCCGCGCACGCTGGCTGAATTCGCGGCCCTGCGCGCCGCCAAGCCGCAGGCGCGCGTGCTGGCGGGCAACACCGACATCGGCCTGTGGGTGAACAAGCAGTTCCGTGACCTGGGCGAGGTGCTGTACATCGGCGAAGTGGCCGAGTTGAAGCGCATTGCCGA
>CBIHPZ010000611.1:0-3130 GCA_966211865.1 uncultured Aquabacterium sp. | reverse complement strand
TTGGTCTGGAAGGCGATGCCGTCGATCACGCCGATGATGTCGGCGATCTTGCGCGAGCTGGCGGAGATCTCGCCCATCATGGCCACCACCTCGTTGACCACCTCGCCGCCCTTCGTCGCGGCCATGCTGGCCGAGCCGGCCAGCTGGGCCGCCTGGCTGGCGGTTTCGGCGTTGTTGCGCACGGTGGCGTTCATCTGCTCCATCGACGCGGCGGTCTGCTGCAGGCTCGAGGCCTGCTCTTCGGTGCGCTGGGACAGGTCGGCATTGCCCATGGCGATTTCCGATGAACCGGTGGCGATCGAGTCGGAGACGCCGCGCACCTGGCCGACCACCTGGGCCAGGCCTTGCTGCATGCTGCCCAGGGAGGCCAGCACGCTGCCCGTCGCGGCCTTGTCGGCACCGATCACCGGACCCAGGTCGCCCGAGGCGATGCGTTGCGCCGCCTGGCCCAGGGCATGCGGTTCCGCGCCCAGCGCGCGGGTCAGGTCATGCGTGATGAGCCAGCCCAGGGCCAGGGCCAGTGCCGTGGCCGCCAGGCTTGCCAGCAGCAGGAACAGGCGCTGGCGGGCGTAGTTCCCATCGGCCGCCTTCACCTCGGCCGCCGCCTGGCGCGAGGCGGTGTCCAGGTAATTCCCGGCCGATTGCAGCAGTGCCGCCAGCAGCGGCCGGCAGTCCTTGTTCATGGAGGCAATGGCCTCCTGCTGCTTGTCCTCGAGCGCCATCTTGACGATCGCGAGCGCGACCGGTCCGTACCGGCTCTCCACCGCTTCCATGGCCTGGTACAGGCGCTTCTCCTCTTCGGTGACCCCGCGGTGCGCGTCCAGCGCCTGCTTGAGCTGGGACAGCGCCTTTCCGGTCTTGTCGTGGGCCGCCTTCACGGCATCCGTCTCGGCCCGGCGGTCCGCGGCGTCGGTGACCAGCACCAGGTTGCGTGCCGCCACGGCGCGCGCATTGGCCGCACCGAGCACGTCGTTGGCCAGGGCCAGTCGGACGGCCCTCTCGCTGACGTAGGAGGAAAAATCGTCGTGGCTCGAACCCAGCGCCTGTGCGGCCAGCGCCGCCACGACGAAGAGGATGGCCACCAGCGTTCCAAAGGCTCCCGCCAGCTTGGCACGCACGCTCAAGTTCTTCAGCTGCATCACATCGTCCTCAACAGATGGCCGAGCGGCGTCAAGTCCCGAGGCACTCGCGGGCTGCGGCTTATTCCCGAACTCCCCGATGTCATGCGGCGCATCTGCCGTTCCGGACGCGAATCCGGCCGGGTGCATGGTCAAGACCACCGTGCGCCGACATGCTCATTTTTATCGGTTTCGAAACCGGCGGCTTGATCATATGTGACGGGTGAAAAGCGATTTCGCGTGGAAAAGCACGAAATTCCCGCCTCATTTCCCTTGATGCGAAGCAGGTCACGAAGTGCCACGCGCGGGCGGCGAAGGAGGCCGGCTGGCTGGCGCTACAGTCACTTCGGACCTCGCCGCATCCCCTGCAGATGGCGACCGCGGCCTGTCCATCAGCGGTGCCCGGGCCGCCCATGCCGGCTGACACGCACCACCCCCATCCGGACGCCGCGCCAGCGGCAAACAGCATGCTTCCGCGCAACCTAGCGCTCGTCGACGACGACAGCGAGTTCACCGAATACCTGGCGCAGCACCTGCGCGAGCAGGGCATCGCGGTCACCGAGTACCACAGCGCCGACGACCTGCTGGCCGATCGCCGGGCCTTCGGTTTCGACTTCTACGTGCTGGACCTGGGCCTGCCGGGCATCGATGGGCTCGACCTGGTGCGCCTGCTTCGGCGGCGCTCGGACGCGGGCATCCTCGTCGTCTCCGGCCGGGTGGAGGCGGATGTCTTCGAGTCCGTGGTGAATGCGGGCGCGGACATGTACCTGGCCAAGCCGGTCCGCTTCGACCAGGTGCAGCTGGCCGTGCGGGCGATCTACCGGCGCATCTCCATGGCCTTGCGCCAGGCTTCCAACTGGCGGCTCGACCGCGAGGCCAGAGCCCTGATCGCGCCGGATGGCGCGCGGGTGGACCTGAGCGACGGCGACCTCGCGATCCTCGGCTGCTTCGTCGGCCGCGACGGCGAAACCGTGGGCCGCGACACCCTGCGCCAGGCCCTGGGCTACGCCGAAGGCGAAGAGTCGGACAACACGCTGACTGCCACGGTCTATCGCCTGCGGCGCCGCATCGAACGGGCCACCACGATGGTGGTGCCGCTGCAGTCGCAATCGCGTGTGGGATACGTGTTCAAGGCGACGCTGCTGGCGGCCTGACGTCGGCGCACGGCGCCTCATGGACGGCCGGCAGCGTCAGCCGGAACTGCGCGCCGCCGGGCCCGTTGGCATGCAAGCGGGCCTCGCCGCCGTGCATCTGCATGACGCTCCTGACGATGTACAGGCCGAGCCCGTGCCCCGGCGGCGCGCCGGCGCCGCGCGAGCCGCGCTCGAACAGCCTGGGCGCCAGCGCCGGGTCGACGCCGGGACCTTCGTCGCAGACGTCGATCAGCAGCCCCAGCGGCGAATCGCTGTCGGCAATGCGGATGGTGACCGTCGAGCCCCGATGGGAATGCAGCAGCGCATTGCGCACCAGGTTGCGCAGCGCCAGGCGCAGCAGGCTGAGGTTGAAGCACGCGGTGCGCGTCGTGGTGTCGCGGACCACGCGAATGCGGTTTCTTTCGGCCGGATCCATGTCCGCCACGGCCAGTTGCACCACGGTGTCGATGTCGCCGTCCTCCATCGACAGGGGCCGCCCGCGCCCCAGCAAGGCCGCGTCCGCCAGCGTGTTGTCCACCGAGCTCATGACCCGCATCAGCACCGAGCTGGCGCGCTGCAGCCGCTGGGCGGCGGCGTCGACGTCGCGCGGCGTGGCGTTGTGCAGCACGGCCGACGCGCTCTCCAGCGCGGCCGACGCGTTGTTGAGCGGCTGGCGCACCTCGTGCGCCAGCGTGGCCAGCATCTCGTCGCGCTGCGCCAGCATGGCGGTTCGCTCCTTCAGCATGGCGGCCTGCTCCTGGCTGAAGCGCTCCACGTCCTGGCGCTGCGCCTGCTCGCGGGCCAGTTCGGCCGCGCGCTGCAGTTCACGGCCGCTGATCGTCTCCAGCGCCATGCCGAGGTAGCCCAGGTTGCCGAACA